>JAKANW010000041.1 GCA_021823555.1 Chloroflexota bacterium | reverse complement strand
CAGCAGGTGTGAATATCAACGTGACGTTGATCTTCGCGCTGGCGCGCTATTCCGAGGTCATGGAAGCATACCTGAGCGGCCTCGAAGACAGGCTGGCGGCGGGCCATTCCATCCAATCCATTGCGTCGGTGGCTTCGTTCTTCGTCTCGCGTGTGGACACAAAGGTTGATCCGCAGCTGCCCGAAGGTTCGCCCCTGCGCGGACTGGCGGCGATTGCAAATGCCAAGCTGGCCTACGATGATTTCTTGAAAACCTTCAACGGCCCGCGCTGGCAAAAGCTCCAGGCGCAGGGTGCGCGCCTCCAGCGTCCGTTGTGGGCTTCCACCAGTACCAAGAATCCTGCCTACCCCGATACGCTTTACGTGGACAACCTGATCGGTCCGAACACTGTCAACACCGTCCCGCCGGCCACGCTGGATGCCTTCCGCGATCACGGCAAAACTGAAGAGACTCTCACGCGCGATCTCGACCGATCCATGGATGCGCTAGCCAAGCTGGAAGTCGCCGGCGTTTCGATGGATGGGGTGACGCGCGAATTGGAAGAGGAGGGAGTGGCGGCTTTTGCGGATGCGTTTACAGGACTGCTCAAAACGATTGACGACCGCAGGAAAAGCGCCGCTTCACAACTTGGACCTTTGGTTGCTGCCGTTTCCAAGCGTGTGACCCGGCTCGAAGCGGATTCCGTTCCCGCGCGCCTGTGGAGTCACGACCCCACGCTTTGGACGACGGATCCCGCCGGACAGGCCGAGGTCAAGATCCGCATGGGTTGGCTGGACTTGCCTGAAAGTTCCGTCCCCGCGCTGGCCGAGATTCAAGCTTTTGCGGAGGATGTCCATCAAGCAGGCATCAAGAAATACCTAGTGCTGGGCATGGGTGGTTCTTCTCTGGGGCCGGAAGTGCTGAGCCTGATGTTTCCGAACGCAGACTATCAGCTATCCATCCTTGACTCGACCGACCCGGCCATGGTGCTGGAGCGCGCCAAAGACTTTCCTCCCGCGGAAACACTGTATATCGTAGCCAGCAAGTCCGGCGGCACCGCGGAAGTGATGGCAGCTTTCAACTATTTTTGGGACCTGTCCAAGGGCGATGGTTCCCGTTTCGTGGTCGTCACCGATGCGGGCACTTCGCTGGAAGCGCTGGCCAAGTCGCGTGGCTTCCGCAAGATCTTCCATGCTGATCCCTCCGTCGGTGGCCGTTACTCGGCGCTGACCCATTTCGGTCTCGTCCCAGCCGGGTTGATCGGCATTGATACAGCCCGCCTGCTTGGCCGCGCCGAATGGATGAGAGCACAGTCAGGGGGGCACGTCCCTGCGGCGAGGAACCCGGGCACGGTGCTGGGCGCTGTCGTGGGCGAATCCGCTCTCGAAGGCCGCGACAAGCTGACGGTCCTGACGGATGCGCCGCTGGCTTCGGTGGGTTCATGGATCGAGCAAATCACCGCCGAGTCGAGTGGCAAGCATGGCAAGGGCATCATCCCGGTGGATGAGGAACCGGTCGGGAGTCCCTCCATGTACGGGCGGGACCGCCTGTTCGTTTATCTGCGTCAGACCGGCGAGCACGATGTAGCCGTTTCCAAATTGCGGGAGGCAGGTTTCCCTGTCCTTGAATTCCAGATGGCAGATGTGTACGACCTGGGGGCTGAGTTCTACCGCTGGGAAATTGCGATCGCTACCGCCTGTCATATTCTGGGCGTGAACGCCTTCGACCAGCCGGATGTGCAGGATGCCAAGGATCGCACCAACGCCAAGATCGCCGACTACCAGAAGAAGGGCGCTCTGACGGAAACGGCGCTGGTACCGCTCAAGGAGCTGGGCGCGGCGCTGAAAACTTTCCTGGCGCAGGCCAAGGCAGGCGATTACATTGCGATCAATGCCTACTTGCCGCGCAACGCGGAAAACACAGCCGCACTGACCGATTTGCGCACTGCCCTGCGCCAAAAAATGAGATGCGCCACCACGGTGGGCTTTGGGCCGCGCTTCCAGCACTCCACCGGCCAACTGCACAAAGGCGGCCCGGATACCGGCCTGTTCCTTCAGCTTGTGGCCGACGCCTCCCCTGATGTGGAAATTCCCACACAGGGCATGACCTTCGGCACGTTGGAACGGGCGCAGGCGCTGGGTGATTTTGAAGCCTTGTCGGCGCGCGGCAGACCCACCCTGCGGGTACATTTGCCCTCCGTGGAGGTTGTGACGAAGTTGGTGGAAGCACTGGTGTGAGGAGCAGCCAAAATGCCATCAGTTGAAGACGAATATTTGGATGTTTTGCAAAATATCGAGTTTGCCATAGTCAGCGTCTATCGCGAGAAGCCTGATTTGGTTGACTACGATGTGGACAAAGCCCTCAATGCTCTTTGGATGGGGTATCGCGCCGAACAACAGGGGAAAGCGAGCGATCCTCCTATATTCAATGCGAGCGCGCAATTGGTTTACGACCGCGTAAAGGCGATGTGTGAATGGCGGCTGGGGCGTTACATGATGGAAGCGGAAAAAGATGGCAACCCTGTCGAGGTAAACCCCAAGCCACTGAGGTTGGATGAAATCATGGCTTGCCTGAAACGAATCCGAAAGTCAATAGACTTATGGACAAAGCAGGGTGGCCGCCAGGGTTACTTGTATTTTATTGACAACAATATTGGTGCTTGAAAATGGAGGTTTCCGATGACCACCCTTTCCGCTGGTCAATGTGTCCCTTGCCGCGGCGGCGAGCCGCCCCTGACCGAGGCCGAGATCGCCGACTTGCATCCGCAGGTCCCCGATTGGGAGCTGGTAGCGCAAGATAATATCTTACGCCTACAGCGTGTTTTCAAATTCAAAAATTTCATCGAAGCGGTGGCATTCACGAACAAGGTCGCCATGATCGCCGAGAAGGAAGACCACCACCCGATGATCGTCACGGAATGGGGACGCGTCACGGTGCAATGGTGGACGCATAAGATCCAGGGCTTGCACCGTAATGATTTCATCATGGCGGCAAAGACAGATGGGCTGGCGGGATAGCAGGGATAACAAAACTCTTCTCTTCGGTTGGTACAACTCATCCCTGGGCGCGATTGCATTGCCGCTCTTCACCTTGTTGGCGCCGATCATCAACGGTGGAAAGCGGCAATAGAATCTTTCAAGGACAGGAAACATCTTCCCGCCAGGATGGGCCGGTCACGACGGTCAAGCCGTAATACCTGCTGGCGCATTCATTGACCCAGAAATTTGGATTGTCCAGAAAATAGGACAGCCCAAAATAATTCTGGTTGGGCCTGACCACAATGGAAGTGCAACCTTTTTGTTTTGCCTGCCGGATGGACTTATCTACCTTGTCCCATATCGTGGCGAAGGAACTATATTCCGGTTGCCTTTGCATAGCTCTGTAGGTCAGCCACATCGTATTGAATGTGAACAGGATCAGCACGATCCCAATCATTGCCCTACTTAATATTCTGATGTTATTTTTTGAAAACCATCTACTGGTTTGGGCAAATCCTCCGAGGAAGTATCCCCACAACGCCAGGCCGCAAACCAGCATGTAGGTTGGGACGATATCTGTGCGGCCCGGCGGCGCGGCGGATATGGCGTATGCTGCCGGCGCGAAACAAGCGAGAATGAGCAACAGTGTTAGCAAAGGAAATCCCAATAGTATTTGGGTCATGAATTGCCTGGAAATCGTGCCGGGTTTCCCAAAGAATATCCCTGACCCAAACAATACGAAAACACCGGTTATCCCCAATAAGCTCATCACGTTTTCAGGGAAGGAGGTCATATATTGCAAATAGTATATCGAACTCTCTATCGAGATCCGGATTAAATTTATCAAATCTGGATGTGGGGGGAATTCCGCCTGCCGGTATATATTTCCCGGGGCCAGGATAATTGCCGCCATGGAAAGCAGGGAACCTACCAAGCTTGCCAGCGCTAAAGGGAGTATTTTTTTTCTTGCAGATGGTGGAATCATTATGGCGCTGATGACTACTGCGGCGGCTAATGATGAAGTTTGTAAGGTCACATACGTCTCGCCAAAACCGCCGGCGATAAAGGTCAGGAAACCGGCTATTACAAACCGGCCATAGCGATTTTTAGGTACATGATCGTAATCATACGCAGCATAAGCCGTAATCGCTGTTGCCCAAATGAGCGGCGGGACTACTGAACGCATTCCCTGCCCCCAATACAGCGATTGGGCAAGGTCTGGGGTAATGATCAATGTAACGGATAAGATGATGGTAGCCGGTAAAAGTGCTTTCAGGAAATGGATTCGATCCTGTGTCGCTGCCGCCAGCAGGTAAATGGCGCCGCTTAATCCGATCAGCCAGGTGACCAGCACGAGTGAAGTAACGAACGGGATGAAACGCGGCCCGAGGAGGCCCATGATGGTATCTATGACATCGGCGGAATAACGTCCACTCCAGTTTGTGTACCAATAGATCGTTCCACCCACCAGGCCTCTGGAAGTAGCTTCCACGGCTGAACAATAATCATCTGCCATGAGGCGGCTGAATGATCCCAAATATGCGTGCGTTGTCAGGAATGCGATAAAAGTTATAAGTTCGACAATAAATACGCCTTTTTGCAAAGTTCGAAGCATGTTCTTCATTAGATATGTGGCGCTTTTGTCGCTTACGCGTCGAACTGCCCAGCCTGGATCCCGTTGACCCAGACCGTGTAATGTCCAGGTAAAAGATTGCCGATCGTCAGTTTTGCCTGAAAAGCCTGGAACACCGGGTCGCAGGTCGAATTTGAATTTACGACTGAATACAACTCAATGACAATGTTGCCCTGATCCCCAGGCGGGTTGACCACTGCGCGCAGGTTATGGCATGGCGACGGCAAGTCGCCGCTCAGGATCACCGCCGCCTCGACTGGGTTGCTTGACGTAAACACCAGGTCGGCGGAATTCAAGACGACCCCTGCTTGCTGGAGTCTTTCATCCCCCGGCTGGGACGCGTATGGATTATTGATGGTTGGATTTTGGGTGGGGGCTGCCTGGCTGGGAGTGGCATTGACCTGCGCCGGCGCGCAGGCAGTAAGAAGAAATATGATCAGCCAGGAAATCAGGAAATGCTTCATCATTCTATTTTTCAGTTCTTATTGGTAGTGTGAAGTGGGCGGAACGCCATTCCGCCCCACGCTTTAAGTAAAACGGCTTAAGGGTTGGTCAAATTGAACGTGCGGTCCAGGAAGACGGCCATCTGGGCGCGCGTGACTGAATCGTCGGGACAGTAATGCTTGGCGCTGCATCCGCTGGTAATGCCTTCGTTGGCAAGCTGCTCGATCCAGGCGGCAGCCCAGTAGGTGGGCGGTACATCGTTAAAAATGCCGGTCGCCGGGGGTGGTGAATAGGTTGCGCCATGCTTGGACTTGAGCAGGAAGACGGCCATCTGAGCGCGTGTGACGGGGTCCTCCGGGCAGAAGTTTCCGCTTCCGCAGCCGCCGGTGATGCCTTCTTTAGCCAGTTCTTCGATCCAGGCCGCGGCCCAATAATTGGCGGGCACATCCCCAAACTTCGTGCCTGTGGCGGCAGGAGGAGCATAGGATGAACCATGGATGCCTCTCAACAGGAAGACCGCCATCTGTGCACGCGTGACCGGATCATCGGGGCAATAGATTTTTGGGCTGCTCCCGCAACCGCCGGTGACCTTCGCGTGGGCCAGCGTTTCGATCCAGGTCCAGGCCCAATAATTGCCCGGCACATCGAAGAAGGAAGTCACGTGCAAATTCAACGTACCTCCGCCCAGGGCTTGCACGGCCGCGGGGGGAGTGAGATTGCGATTGAACTGCGAAACCTCCACATAATAAGTTTGCCCGGCGGTCAAGGTCGCTTCCACCTGCGATTGGCGACCGTTGCCGGAATCATCGTTGCAAGCCGCCAGGCTCAGGTTCCCGCGTGCGCCGCTCCAGACGGCCAGGGCCGTGTCGTAGCTGCTGGTGAAGGTGTCGAACGAGAGCGGGCCAGTGGCGATGGGCGTCAATTTGAACCAGACCGTGTTGAGTCCCGGCGCAAGATTGCAGAGGGGCACGGCGGGATCGTCACTCGATTCGCCGGCGTGGGTGGTATCGAGCGAGACCTGATCGGGCGCGTCGTGGAGGATTTGCGCGGCGTCCATGTCATCCTGGGCGGGCATATAGACGGATAGGGCGAGTTTACCCGCATTGATGAGCGCCCGACTGGCCACCTCGATGTAGTAGGGGGTGCCGGACGCCGCTTCAAACTGGACCTCGGACTGGTTCCCGTTAAAGTTATCGCTACACGCCTGGGAAGTGAGCGCGCCGCGCCCGCCGGTCCATACAGCCAGGATCGTATCGTAGTCGCTGCCGGTCGTGTTGATGAGCAGCGTGCCGCTGGCCGAGGGCGTGAACTTATACCAGACCGTATTGTAGCCTGTATCCGCGCCGCAGGGCAGGTTGGGGTCATCGCTGGCAGTGGTGGCCGCGCCGATTGAAACGGTATCCATTACCGGAGCGGAAGGAAGCGGGAAGACGTTGCCGAAGTCATCCTGAGTCAAGTCCTCATTTGGAATTGCAACCACGCCGTCCAGCACATCGCTGTCAATGTTCAAGGTCAGGCCGCCCCAGATTTCATCCTGGCCGCCCGCGTATTGGCGGAGCCGTTGGTGGTCAGGCCAGTAGGAATTCGACAGGCAATAGGCATCCCAGACCGAAGCCCCGCTGTTGTAGGAGCTGTAAATCCAGTTGGCGATCCAGATGGCGTCCGGCGGGTTGGGCAGCTTGGCGATGTCGGTCAGGGCCGTGGCGCAGGAAGCGCCATACAGGGCCGAGACGTTCCCCAGCGTTTCCATCTGCGCGGTCCAGCCGGCAATGAACGAATTGACCGCGTTGCGGCAGGCGGTGTTGCTGGTATCGTAGGCTTCCATGTCGTAATAGATGATCGTACCGGATTGGTTTGGCGCGGTCAATCCTAATTTGCTGGCAGCCAGCGCGGCGGCATCCGCTTCACTGATCCCTTGGTTGTAAGCCGCGCTCGTATCGTAGGGCAGGCGTGAAGGGAAGCTCGAACAAGGCGCCTGCAGGCCGACCCAGGTGGGGATGAACTTCCAGCCTTGCAGGTGCACCTGATCCAGGAAGGATTCGGACAAGCGGGCGTTGGAGCAAGCGCGTGACGAGCCGCCGATGTACAGGTTGACCACTTTATAGGGGCTGTCCTTCCACCACATTTGCAACTCGCTGGCGGTGGGAATCTCGCAGGTGTCGAATCCCTGGCCAGTCATGGTCTCGGTGTAGGCCACGCTCTGACCGGGGATGTTTCGTTTGTTGTTTTGCGACTCGAACGTGCTGCGACTCTGGATCACACCATTTGGAATGGACGGCAAAGGCACTGTTTGCCAGGTCTGGCCGCTATCTGTCGTCCGCTGGAGGCGCGTCTCGGAGGCGCAGTCCACGCGGGATTTGTCCGCGTCCGCAGATTGGCAGGAGGCCGAGACGAACTTAGCCCAGCCGCTCTCGCCTGTCACCATATCCAGTTTGACGATATTTGTATTAGCCGGGGTATCCGCTGTCTTTTCAACAGGCGGGCTCGTTTCAGCCAGGGATTGGATTTTCCAACTCGCGCCGCCATCCTTTGTTTTGAAGGATGACTGCACGTTGAAATTCGCGCTGGCGGCGTGCTGGATCACGATCACGCCATTCTGCGGATCGGAAAAAGAGATGCGAATTTCTTTGGGGACGACCCATTGCTCGTCCGCTGGAAATAACGTGAGCGGTTGGAGTTCCCAGTTCGCACCTGCGTTGTGCGTGGCGGCCAGGGTGTACGTGACGCCGCTTTCGTCCTGCTGCGTCAAGACTACCCAACCGTCTTGGTCCACGAACGCGACCGCGCCGGGCGCCGGGCCGGATGGGGTGATATCCGTCCAGGTCTGGCCGCCATCTGTTGTGCGGAACAAGCGGTTATCCAACAACACCCAGCCCTGGTTTGCTGACGTGAAATCGAAATCCCGCAGATCTGTGAAGACGGGCGGGTCTGCTTTGCCCTGGGCTTGCGCCGGGATAAATCCCATGGCTGTGATGAGCAGGATGGCGAGGATGATTTTGAATTTATTCATTGAACAATCTCCAGGCATTGTAGCCCATGCTTGCGCCGCTCATCCCACTCATCACGCCAATGGTTTTGGTCAGGAAGCCTCACGTTTGAAGGAATTTATATTATCGTTGAACAACTTCGGCGCGATCACGTAAATCCCGCGCCCGCTGACGGCCACCTCGCCGTTCGGCAGGCGGATCTCGCCGGTGGAAAAGGCCTTGCGCCCATCGTGTTCTGTGACGCGCGCCTCCAAGGTTAGAGGCTGGTGCAGCGGCAGGGGGCGGTGATAGTTGATCTCCAAATTGACCGCCGCCACCTTCAAGCCTGCCGCCCAGGCCACCAATCCCATGGCTTCATCCAAGATCGCAGCCGAAGCCCCGCCGTGCGCGTGACCGGGCGGCCCCTGCTGCGCGTCATTCAGGGTGAACTCGGAGGTCATCACCCCGTCATCGTTCACCCACATCGTAATTCCAATACTGTGCGGGTTCTCCGTCCCGCACACAAAGCACCAACCATGTTCAGGAAGTTTTCGTTTCATACTTCAATTGTAATTCGTTTTGGAGGTTAGAAACTGAATAACGACTCGGCGTCTGCCCTGGCAAAATAGGCGCGGTAGGCGGCCGTCTCTTCCAGCAGACCTTTGAGCGCGATGTACAACTCTTTTTGCAGGTACGGATTGGACTCCCCGCTCCCGGCCAACAGGTTAACCACTTCCGCCTCTTCCTCGACTTTGAGATGCCCGCCCGCCCCCAACCATTCCAACCCGACGCGGATCGCTGCCTCCCGCGCCGCCATGGCCGCGGCCAACTCCTGGATGTTGGCTTTCCCGCCGCGCTGGTTGAGCGCGTATTTGCATAAGCCCGCCAGACGATTCAGGAAAGCATCAGGCTTCACCTTGCTGTCTCGCACCGGCGTGCCACCGCTGTTCGCGGCACGAACGGTGGGCGCAGCGTTGTCCTGACGGTTCGACTTTCGCTCACCGTGTCGAAGGGTTGAGGGGTCTTCAGCAGGTGGTATGGCAAGGATGTAAATTGTCTTTGGTTTGACGATCTCCAGCGCCTTCCGTAATTCCGCGGGAGAGGGCGGTGTGGTGTAAATCGCAAATTCATCCGCCTGGTGCAACTCGAAGCGGGATTTACCTTTTGATTTTTCGAAGCCTTCGGCCCAGACAAGTGTTGAAGGTTGAAGGCTTGCACTGAGCGAAGTCGAAGTGCTGAAAGTTGAAGGTTGTAATCGTAGGTCCCGGATATCGATTTTTGCAGGTCGAATTTCGGCGGGCTTTTCTTCAACTCCCCTGAACTCCTCGAACTGTAGCGTGACCTGCCTCTGGCCGCGATAGGTGCTGGCGCGCAGCGAATAGGCGATGTCGAATGGCCTTCCCTGCTCAGGGAGTTCCTCGCCTGCGCCTCCCCACCACAACAGGCTTTGCGTGTTCCCGTTTTCATCTTCGACATGCAAGCGGAGGTGTTCTTTCGTCTTTCCTATTTCCGCTGCCGACTTCAATGTCACTTGGTGCGTTGCCAGCATCAATTCTGGATTTCCCGCGCCAAACGGAGCCAAGGTTTCCAACGCCTCGGCGAGTTCGAGGTTGATTTCGTTCAGGTCAAACCACGCGTCAACTTGAAGGGTTGGTTCTTCGGGAACAATTTTACCGAGCTGCCCTTCGATGGCTTTGCCCAGGCCTCTCCTGAATTCAGCCAGCTTCTCCATTGGCAGGGACAAGCCTGCCGCCATGGGATGGCCGCCAAAGCCAAGCAGGATATCTTTTTGTGCCGCAATGGCTTCGGTGATGTGCAGTCCCTCCACCGAACGAGCGGACCCGCGCAGCAGGCCATCCTCGGATTCGGTCAGGAGCAGGGCTGGTTTGTGGTAACGGTCCACCAGCCTGTTGGCAACGATTCCCACTACACCGCCTGGCCAGTTGGGATGCGACAACACAATGGCAGGCTCGGCCAGCAAGCCGGGATTCTCGCGCAGCTGCGCTTCTGCCGCTTCATAAACCTGGCTGGTCAGCAATCGGCGTTGCGCGTTGAGACCCTCAATTTGGGCCGCCAACACGCGGGCGCGGGCGGGGTCTTGTGTGAGCAGAAGTTCCACGGCGGGATTCGCGTCACCCAGCCTGCCCAATGCGTTCAAGCGCGGTGCAAATGTAAAGCCGATGGTCTCTTCGGTCAGTGTTTCGAGATTTGCGCCTGCCAATTCGGCCATCACTTTCAAGCCGAGGCGATTCGTGTTGCGTAAGGCTTGAATTCCTTTTTGTGCCAGGGAACGGGTTTCGCCTTTTAATAATGCAACATCTGCGATTAATCCCAGGGCTACTAAATCGAGCAAATCTTCGGACCGTAGACTGTTGACCGTAGACCGTGACGCACCATCCACTGTCCACTGTCCATCATCTAGGAGCGCTTCCGCGAGTTTGTAAGCCACTCCCACACCTGCAAGGTTTGCCAGCGGATGATCTTTGGGCAATAACTTTGGATTGAGAATGACTTGTGCGTTGGGAAGATCGTATTCGCTCCGCTCAGTGCGGGATAGATCGTGATGGTCGGTGACAATCACGTTCGCGCCGCGCGAGTTGGCGTAATCAACGGCTTCGTGGGCGGTGATGCCTGTGTCGCAGGTAACGATCAACTTCGCGCCGTTATCAAGGATCGGTTTGAGACTCTCGATGTGAACGCCGTGACTCTCTTTGCCGCGAATCGGAATGTAGTACACGACATCCGCGCCAATTGCCCGAAGCGTTTGCACCAGCAGTGTCGTGGAGGTTTGCCCGTCCACGTCGAAGTCGCCCCAAACGCAGATTGGATCACCCCTGCGCGTAGCCAGGACAATGCGTTCGACTGCTTTTTCAATTCCAGGGAACGGTGTGGAGGGAAACGCGTCGGGGTGGAGAAAGACGCGGGCAGAGTCCGTGTCGCGGATGCCGCGTCGGACGAGAGTCTGCGCGATGAGCGGAGGCAGGTTGAGGTCCGCGAAAGAGGCGGGGATTTCTACGGGGTGAGGATCAAGCCAGCGAGTCATAATGCTCTTCGTCCTGAGCGGAGCGCGGCGAAATCGAAGGATGGGTGATACGCGCGCTTCGACTTCGGGCTACGCCCTCCGCTCAGCGCGAAGAATTATAACGGTTCAAAGCGAGCGGTGAAGTGTCTTAGTAATTCAGGTGCGTAAGTGAATTTGTAGCCGCGAATGGAAGGGGCGCGGGATTTAATTTTTGCCAGCGAATCGGCCACGTAGTCCATGTGGCTCTGCGTATACGCCCGGCGCGGGATGGCGAGACGAAGCAGTTCGAGTTTGGGGTAGATCATCTTGCCCGAGTCGGGGTCGGGGTAAGCGAACATGACCGAGCCGATTTCGACTCCACGGATGGCGCCTTCGCGATAAAGTTCAACGGCCAGCGCCTGGCCGGGAAATTCACTTTGCGGAATATGCGGAAGCGCCGCGTGCGCATCGAGGTAGACAGCGTGACCGCCCGCGGGTTGAATGGTGGGGATGCCTGCTTCGTTAAGCCGGCCTGCAAGATATGCCGTTTGCGCGAGGCGATAAGCGAGATATGCTTCATCGAGTCCCTCGTACAAGCCAACAGCCATTGCATCAAGATCGCGTCCTGCCAGCCCGCCATACGTTGGGAAGCCTTCACGCAGGATCAATTCATTCTTCACATTCTGAAAGAGCGACTCGTCGTTCATGCACAGCAGGCCGCCGATGTTGACGATGGCGTCCTTCTTGGCGGACATGCACATGCCATCGGCGAGACTGAACATTTCGCGGGCGATCTCGATGGGGGATTTATCCGCGTAGCCCGGTTCGCGCAATTTGATGAAGTAGCAGTTTTCGGCGTAACGTGCCGCGTCGATGAAGAAGGGAATTTTGTTCTCGCGGTAAACCGTCGCCACGGCTTTGAGATTTTCCATTGAGATGGGCTGGCCGCCGCCCGCATTGTTTGTGACCGTGATCATGCCGAACGGAATGTTCTTGACGCCGGCCTGCTCAATGAAGGTCTTGAGTTTGGCGATGTCCATGTTGCCCTTGAAGGGATGTGGGTTGGCGGGGTCGAAGGCTTCGTCAATGACGAGGTTGGTCGGGCGTCCGCCGCGGGCGCGGATGTTGGCGTCGGTGGTGTCGAAATGCATGTTGCTCGGCACG
>JAKANW010000040.1:9399-12168 GCA_021823555.1 Chloroflexota bacterium | reverse complement strand
TAAGCCAGATTATGCACGGATCTTCCCGACCCGTATGCCCATTCGCCAACTGCGCCCAGTTCCGCATCATTGTTCAGTGAAATTGGGCAATCCCAACGTTTTTCAAGCGTCGTGCGGATGGGAAAACCATCCCAGCCGGGCATGATTGGGGGCGCGACCACGATGCCAGCTTCTGCCAGAATCGGTCCGGGGACTCCCGCACCGATTGCCAGCACGTCTTTAAACTGTATTCCGGCGCTTTCAACCACTTCTCGCAAAAGTACATCTGCCTTATCCAGACAAATCTCTGGCCCCTCTGCGATGTTAAAGGGAACTTCCCTTTCTTTGATCACGTGGGCTGCACAGTTGGCGATCATGATCGAAAGATGGGTGGCGCCCATGTCTATGCCTGCTACATAGCCGCGCTGGGGATTGATTTGCAGTGTTATGGGGGGGCGTCCAGCAGTGGTTGAGCGGATGCTGGCCTCGCTAATTACGCCGCACTCTATCAGGTCGTTCACGATTTGGGTGACGGCGGCTCGCGAAAGGTTCATATGCTGGGACAGTTGTACGCGGGAGATACCGCCCGGGGTGAAACGAATTAAGTCCAGGGCAGCGTGTTTGTTAATGTTCTTGATATTCTGAGCTGGAATGTAGCTGAAATAAACGCTCACGAGCTTATTTTGGCCTATTTTTAACCATATTTTGTTAACTATATTAGCACAATTTAATATTTTGTCAAGTATTTTAACAATTTGTCGACAAGGGCGGGAACGCTCATTCCTCGTAAAATTCGAAGCGCGAATTGTGATCAAAAGCGCAACCAGGAAAAACCCTCCGATGTCGGAGAGTAATATGGCAGGACCACACCACCGGGCAGGGGCAGTCCTTTCGTTGGGTCATTGATTCGATTGACGGGGGATTAAATCGTTTATGCGCAGTATGCTACTTTATGCTGTGCTAATCAGGTTGGAGATCGAAATCGGGCTGCCGCGCGGCGCCAACGTGCTCGTAGAAGCGGATGAGATTCTGGCTTTGGGGAACGAACAGTTCCGTTCTGCCCAGGAGAAGTTGTCGGGCGGACCACGGGACACTTAATTTATCTGCTTGTGAATCTTGCATCCGGGAACGATCTTTCAATCGTTCCCGGATGTTTTATCTTGAGCGCGCCCGGTTGGTCAATTCATCCAAAAGTGGTCTTAGACTTTCGCTGACGCTGGTATCGTTGGCGCGGACCGTATGTTGTTGTGTCTCCGTTGTGACTGTGATGACATATAGAAACGAATCCGGAGTGACTTGCTCTATCAGGGAAGCCGGAAGGTTGAAGAAATCTGCTTTCTGTAACAGCATCTCTAAGGTCGCAACTTGATCGGGCGGCAGATCGTCCAACTCAATGGTCAGGCTGACCTTGCGCCCCATGAAACCTCCCGAACGTTCAAATAGGATTTGTGTCATTTTTGGATCAGCAGCATAGCAGTGTTTTGCTAATTCTTTAGGCCGATGCTGCGTAATAGTGCATTCAGGCATCCGTCACCGCTTGGCGGAGGTGGCGTGCCTCCGTTGGTGCCAGTGACATTGATCCCGACTTCCGACCAACCCGTTTTGACGACGTTTTGTTCGAGACTGTTGGCGCCAAAGATCTCACCTGCAGCTTGGAATGTCAGATCAGCCATGTCTTGGAAATTGGACGTGGAGGTCAATTTTTCGGTCAATGTCTTATACCAGATTTGGCCGGCCTTTTCCCAGGCGAAACCGCCAATCTCTGTTGCAATGAGATAGAAAGCGCGGTTAGGAATACCGGAGTTGATATGAACGCCGCCGTTGTCCTCAATGGTGGTCACGTAATCTTTCATGTGGGCGGGTTGGGGATCTTTTCCGAGAACCGGATCATCATAAGCCGTGCCCGGCGCTTTCATAGAGCGCAAGCCAATGCCATTGACGTTTGCTGTCAACAGACCTTCACCGATGATCCAATCCGCCTGGTCGGCAGTTTGCCCACGCTGGAACTGCTTTACCAGCGAACCGAACACATCGGACGTTGATTCGTTCAGGGCGCCCGACTGGTTGGAATAATTCAGATTCGCCTCGAATTGAGTCACGCCGTGAGTAAGTTCGTGGCCGATTACGTCCAACGAGATGGTGAAGCGATTGAAGAGACGTTGGTTTGGAGGCAAGTCTTCATCTCCGTCCCCGTAAACCATTTGTTGTCCGTCCCAGAAGGCGTTGTCGTAGCCCTTCTGGTAGTGAACGGAAGAATCCATCCGCATCCCGTTGTTGTCAATGGAGTTCCTGCCATAGATCTGGAGGTACAAGTCGTATGTCGCACCTGCGCCGTCGTACGCTTCGTTGACGCCTACGTCAGCGACGGCGGGATCGCCTTCCTTGCGCGCCAAAGCGCCAGGGAGTTGGGAACCTTGTTTGGCATCATAAACATTCCGCTGCTTACCGGTCGCGCTCATGGCGGCAGCCCGAATGAGCATCTCTTTTGTAAAACGGCGGTCGCGTATCTGGTTCGAAATGGCAATTGTTTGTAAGGCCAGGTCGCGCTGCGAACCGGTGCCGCGCTGGCTAATTTCTTTTAACATGTGCGGCGGGACAATGCAAAGGATCAAGGGACGATGTATCATACAGTCTCCTTTTCTAATTCGCTAATAAGAGTATACAACTCCAAAAATGAATTTTCAACAACAATTTTTGATCGAGCTTGGCGCAAATAACTGGTAGACATAATTGCCCATAATTTCGCAGTTGAAAAACTGACCTGCTTGCCCTATACTATCAAAGTAAATC
>JAKANW010000040.1:0-9389 GCA_021823555.1 Chloroflexota bacterium | reverse complement strand
CTTTCATGGAGGTGACCTATGCAAATCATCGTCGGTTATCTATTGATCCTGATTGGCGCTGGGATGGAGGTGGTTTCCGTGCTGGCGTGGTTGGGCGTGATTACACCTGCCGTTACCGATCGGCCTCTTCGCTCTGTATCTTTCTGGGACGTTTTGTTGGAACTCGTTAAACGCGCCCCCTGGCCTGCTGTGGTTGGCTTGTTGATGATTTATGCCGGGCTGAAATTAGTAGGAGTGCTCCTGCCCTTTTAAGGCCCGCAGCTAAATCTATGGCTGACTATTCTGCATATCTTGATTTCACAACCTCCCTCGCTTATCGTGCAGGCCGCATCACGCTCGGTTACTTCAATATCGGCCTCCGACCTGATTTCAAAGTTGATGATACTCCAGTCACGGCAGCCGACCGCGCCGCCGAAGAATTTATCCGCGCTGAGATCGAAAGGACGTATCCGACTCATGCCATGGTCGGAGAAGAGTTCGGCGAGACGGCGGGACAGGGGCAGGCCTTTCGTTGGATCATTGACCCAATTGACGGGACCAAGTCGTTTATGCGCGGTGTGCCGCTTTACGCTGTGCTGATCGGGCTGGAGGTTGATGGCGTGGTGCGCGTTGGCGCGGCTTACTTCCCTGCGCTGGATGAAATGTTGTGCGCCGCTGATGGTCAGGGCGCCTGGTGGAACGGTCGCCGCACTCACGTCTCTGTCGTGGATTCGTTTGACCGGGCTTGTGTCTGCTATACCACCTATCATAATTTTGCAAAACGTGACCCGGCGCTTTGGGAGCGCCTCTCATCTTCGGCCTATATGTTGCGCGGCTGGAGCGATGCTTATGCTTATCTGGCAGTGGCTACCGGTCGCGCCGAGGCGGCTCTCGATCCTTACATGAAGGTCTGGGATTGCGGCCCGTTCCCGGTCATTTTTCGTGAAGCGGGTGGTTTCTTCGGTTCGTGGGCGGGCGAAGAGGGTCATACCTTCGGGGAGGCGCTGGCCTGTAACGCCGCACTCAAGCCCAGGGTCCTGGAACTGATGCGGAAATAAACCATGGAGATTCGTTCATGCCTGACCCGAAGCCTGATGCGCCACTGAAGATTGATAACCGCCTCCCGTACCGGCTGCGTGGACAGTTGCTCTCGTCCTCTGAGCTGGCGCTTTATCGCGTACTGGCAAAGATGGTGGAAAGCCGTTACGTGATTTGTCCCAAAGTAGCTCTAAACGATGTCTTTTACATTATTCGCCCAAACGAGAATGTCCACTATTTCAACAAGATTTTCCGCAAACATGTGGACTTTTTGCTGTGCGATCCGCATACCATGAACCCCGTCTTTGGTGTGGAACTGGTTAAACCGATTGCAAAAGGGGAAACGCGTGCCGCCGATCAATTCATGGAAGATTTGTTCCTGGGGGCGGGGATACCGCTTGTGCACGTGCCATCTGCAGAGCACTATGAAGTATCTGACCTTGTCAATCTGATCCAGCTCGCGATTGTTAAAGCAAACGTGGCCGGCATTCCTGATCCAGCCAACGCCTCGGATTCGGTGCCGATGTGCCCTGTCTGCGGCAAGATGATGGTCTTGCGTATGTACCGCGACGGTTCGCACAGAGGCAAGAAATATTACGGCTGCATGGATAACCCGCATTGCACTGGGACGGTGACAATAGAGTAGGGCGGGGAATACGCTAATCTTGGCGCAGTGACGGCGATCTCACTGAAAGTGCCTCGCCAATTCAGACGCGTACTTCATTCCAACAGTTTCCTTGTTCGCAGCCAGCCAGTCGCGCAGGCTTGTCTGACAGCGCGGCGGTTCCTTTGAGACCAGCAAATTAGCCATCAAGCCGTCCACTTCTTCGGGAGTCAGTACCACATCTCCGACGAACAAGCTGATGAATTGCGCCGCGGCCAATGCCATCTTTGGATGCAAGGAAACCAGCGAGCGGGGATGGCCGATTGTTTTGCCGATCAATTCCACCATTTCGCGAAAAGTGAAAATATCCGGCCCGACCGCGTCCCATACGATGTTTTCGCTGGCATAGCCTGCTTCCACGGCCAATGCGGCCAGGTCATCCACAAAGACCGGTTGCAGGCGATAGCTCCCATCGCCGGGTTGGGCGAAGAATGGGAAGCGCCGCAGCAGCCAGGCGATATTGTTGATGAGGATATCTTCTGCGCCAAACAAGACGGTGGGTCTTAGGATTGCATACGACATGCCTGATTCCATCACGGCCTTTTCGTTGGCTGCCTTGCCCCAAAAATAAGGCAGGGGTGAATCTGCCGATGGATTGGTAATGCTAATGTGAACAATGCGCTGAACGCCTGCCTCTGTTGCTGCCTTTACCAGTTTGCGCGTGTTTTCCACTGCCGCGGGTTGAGTATTCGACCCCTTATCGAAGCGGATCCAATACGTGTTGTAGAACGTATCCACGCCGCGTAGGGAATTGACCAGGCCGCGCTCATCATTGAAATCCAATGGAAAGGCCTTCACCTTGCCATCGAATGGATCGGGGCGATTCGGATGGCCCGTCAGAGTCACGACCTGTTCGCCGCGCGCCAACAGGCGGCGGGTGATGTACTTGCCTGAATACGAGAAGGCGCCCGTGACAGCAATCTTCATTTGGCCACCGCCTGGGATGGCTTAGGCGCTACCAGTGCGAAGAACGACACGACCAACCCGATCCCAACCAGCGCGAACAGGTAACCTCCCAGGTTCGTGCTTAACCGCCCGATCACCTCGAAGGTCAACGGCTCAACCCCGGCTGCCTCCGGTTTGTATTTGAGGGCTATGATGAGCGGCAGGCCGATCAGCAGGATGTTGGAGAAGGCGGTCCAGAACTGGGCGCGCTCCTCTGTCCCGCATAGGTCTGTCAGGATGCGCTTGAGGAAAGGGCGCAGGTAGCCGGTGATAAGCAGGCACGCGGCCAGCGTCACGGCAACTTCGATTAGAAAGGAAAGGATCTTTACCATATCAATCTCCTTATTTTAGAATGGACAGGACTCTTTCGATGGTCGTCAGCCCCAGGCCCTCCAGCGTGCTGACCGCGCGGACCAGGCCGTCGAGGGCATCGAAAAACGACTGGAGGGCGCGCAGCCGTTCGATCAGGAATTCCCGCTCCGGATCGGACCCCGGGCCTGCCTCCAGTTTCTGGAGCGTTTCCCTCACCGACGCGACCGCGCGGTCGAACTCGCTGTTCTGGCGCTCCTTCAAGACCGTACGGATGGACTTGTAGAAATCCGTCTCGGCTTCGTAATAATCCTTGCGATCGCCAAGCTTCGAAGAACGATGCACCAGTCCCAGTCGCGCCAGGGCGCGTACCTCGGTGCTGATGGCGCCTTTGGTCAAGCCCGTCTGCGTGACGATCTCGTCCAATGTGAGCGGGGCGGGAGATAGATACAGCACGCCAAAGATTGCGCCCATCCCTTTCGGAAAGCCCCAGAAGCGGCTGATTTGGCTCAGCCCCTCAATAAAGTCCTGTTTGATTTCGGTCAGGTTTTCACTCATAGTTTATGTTTTTAGAATGTTTAGTAACTACTAAACATAGTGTATGATAATTGCCCCAAAGAGTCAAGGATAAAAAACCGCCAGAATGGCGGTTTCGTTGTTCGGTTTATTCGTGGGAAAGGGCGTGCAGCAAATCTGCGCCGTTCAGGTTGGGTGGCAATTTCTGATAATCTGCAATGCTAAACGTCAGCCGGCGTTGCTGGCCGTTTGCCTCAAAGATGAGATTCACCCGTCCGGGTTGTGGACCAGGTGTCTGGTCGGGGGGGAAGCGGTTTAGAATCCCCATCGTTTTGGAAATCCAATTTCCCAGGTCGGCCTCGTCATTCAGGTCCGCTACGTGCAGGGTCACGTAAAAGTCGGTCTCCATCGCCGAGAAGTCTGCGTGGCCGTCGGCGTAGATGCAATCTTCCCCATAAGCCTGGGTGTGCGCCTCCGCTCCGGCTTCTATTTCACGGATCGCAGCCTGCACCTGCGCAGAAAGGTTGGGCTGGTCTTTATAGGCCCAGTTGTAATAACAGCCCTGCTGCTCAGGCGTGGGGGAAGCCGCATCGGAATTGGGGACGGATACTTCCAAGGTGGCGGGCGCGGTAGTGGATGACGCGTCCAACGGGGCGGCAGGCGGCCTGGTCAGCGCGGTATAAGCGCCGGCCACGAGCGCTGTGACAAGGACTGCTATTCCAGCAACTTGCTTTTTATTCATCGTATTCGACTCTCTGCTTCTATTCTACTATTCCTATCCAAATAAACGACTTTTTGTTGGAATTGCAAGGATGATTGTCACTTGGCGAGCCTTGCCGCAGGCATTATAAGCAAGACGTGGTTTCTTTACTAGAAGTTCCTCTTGGTCAACAAGTGCGATTGGTTTCCGTTGGCGGTGGGCACCTGCGTTCGAAATTAAGCCAGGTGGGTTTGTATCCCGGTGATTGCGTGCGGGTATTGCGCACTGCACCGTTGGGCGGGCCGTTGCTGGTGGAGGCGCATGGCCGCGAAGTTGCTTTGGGCCGCGGCGTGGCCGCCAAGATCATGGTGGAGGAAGTTCCATGCGAGTCGCTCTGATCGGCCAGCCGAATTGCGGCAAGAGCACCCTGTTCAACCAGGTGGCAGGCTACAAGGCGGAGACCGGCAATTTCAGCGGCACGACCGTCACCTTCACCGAAAGCCGCGTGCGCGTGGGTGGGGAGGTTATTGAACTGGTGGACCTGCCCGGTGCGTACTCCCTGAGGGAGGGCAGCCCAGCGGAACGCGAGGCGGCGCACTATCTGGATTCAAACAACGTGGATGTGATCGTCAACGTGGCGGACGCTTCACACCTGGCGCTCGGTCTCGAACTGACCCTGGAACTGCTGCCGTTAAATAAGCCTTTGATCCTGGCCCTGAACATGATGGACGAAGCCACACGTCTGGGCCTGTGCGTCGATGGGGAAGGCTTGTCTGCTGAACTGGGGATTCCTGTCCTGCCCCTGGTGGCCAGCAAAGGCCGCGGCGTCAAGGGAGTTTTCCTGAAAGCGCTGGAGATGGGCAGGAAGGAAGCACCAGTCAGAAATTACAAGGAGGCTGGTGGCGCGATGACGCGCCACGTCCAGGCAGGAGAACTGGCAACGCGCTTTGTAGCACACGGGGAACGGCATTTTACCTGGCGCGACTCGCTGGACGATGTACTCCTGCATTCCTTTTGGGGCTATGTGATTTTGCTGGTGGTACTGCTGGGATTCTTCCAGGCCGTTTATGGAATGGGAAAGTTGATCGAGCCTCCGCTGCTGACCTTGTTTGATGTACTGACTAAAGGTGTGCTCATGCCGTTTGGCAACGGGACCTTCCTTTCCGAAATTGTGTTGGGTGTTATGCAGGGGATCGCGGCGGGTGTAGCCATCGTCCTGCCATATTTGCTGCCTTTCCTGTTTGGATTGGGGGTTCTGGAAGATATTGGATATTTGCCGCGCGTGGCTTTTCTGATGGACGCGCTGATGCACCGGATCGGGCTGCATGGCAAGGCCATCGTGCCATTCATTTTGGGCTATGGCTGTAACGTGCCCGCCATCATGTCCACACGCACTCTGGATGAGCCGCGTGACCGCTACCTGGCTGCGGCGCTGGCTACTCTAGTCCCATGTGCGGCGCGGCTGGCGGTGGTCTTTGGGCTGGTGGCGTTCTATCTTGGACCGCTGCCAGCCTTTGCTTTATACCTGTTCAATTTGTTGGTCATTGCTGTGACGGGACGCATCCTATCCGGCCTGATGCCCGAAGATACACCCGGCCTAATCCTTGAAATGCCCGCCTATCGCGTCCCGACCTTGAAGAACGTGTTCAACAAAGCCTGGTTCCGGGTGCGGGAGTTTATTGTGGAGGCCTGGCCGTTGTTGATTGCTGGCAGCGCCGTGCTGGCAGCTTTGAATTATTTCCACGCGGCTGCGGTCTTCAACTGGCTCACGCGCCCATTGACCTGGAGCCTGGGGTTGCCGGCGGAAGTGGGCGTGCCGCTCATCTTTGGCATCCTGCGCAAGGAACTATCGCTGGTGATGCTTAGTCAGGCGCTGGGCACGGTAAATTTCGCCAGCGCGTTGACCAGGGTGCAAATGGTCACGTATGCCACTTTTGTGATGTTCTATCTGCCCTGCCTGGCTACCCTCAGCGTGCTGAAACGCGAGCTGGGGACGCGCGCTATGCTGGCGATCTCCGCCTTGACGGTGGCGGTGGCTTTGCTGGCAGCTCTCTTTGTGAGAGGTGTCAGTCTGCTGATCTTATGAAAAAGTCCCGGGGAGAGACCGTTTTTTTTGTTGTTTCAAGATTACGTACCGTCCCGAAGGTTCTGCCTAAACCTTCGGGACGTTTTGTGTAAGGTTGGCTATTTCAAGAATTCCATCGCTGCGGCAGCCATCAAAGCTGCGGCACGCGGCAGGGCATCTTCGTCCACGTCGAATTTGGGGTGATGGTGGCCGTAATCGAGTCCCTTTTCGTGGTTGGCCGAACCGACAAAGAAAAAACAACCCGGTACGCGCTCGAGCATGAAGGCCATGTCCTCGGCGCCCATGGTAATATAGTTTGCTGTATCGAGTTCCGATTGAGGCAGGACGCGCCGCGCGGCAGCCTGCACGCGCAGGGCAGCTTGTTCATTGTTGATCACAGCCGGTGTCACGCGCTGCACATCCATCTCGACTTGGCAGTCCATCGCACCCGCCACGCCGCGTATGATCTCATCGAAGCGTTTCAGCACCTTTTCCCTGACACTCAATTCAAACGTGCGGATCGTCCCTTCCAGCACGACTTCGGGCGGGATCACGTTGAAGGCGGTCCCGCCATGGATGGAGGTCACACTAACGACAGCAGTCTCCAGCGGTGCGACGTTGCGCGCCACGATGCTTTGCAGGGCGGTGATCACCTGCGCCGCGGCGACCACCGGGTCAATCGCTGCATGCGGCACGGCTCCATGCCCGCCTTTTCCGGTGATGCGGATCTTGAACTGTTCCGCCCCCGCCATGACAGGCCCCGTACCGACCCCGAGCCAGCCCAGCGGCTTTTCGTTCCACAGATGCAGGGCCAGGGCGAATTCGGGTTTCGGATCCCCCAGCGCGCCGTCCCGGATCATCATCTCTGCGCCGCCCAGGCCCTCATCGCCGAGAGTCTCTTCGGCGGGCTGAAAGACGAATTTAACGGTACCAACCAACTTGTCGCGATGAGCGTGCAGCATTTTGGCGACGGTCAGACCGACGGCGGTGTGACCGTCGTGTCCGCAGGCGTGCATGACGCCCTGGTTCTGTGAAGCATATTCCGCGCCCGTCTCTTCAATAATAGGCAGGGCATCCATGTCGAAGCGCACCAGCAGGGTGGGGCCAGATTTTGTCCCCTCGAGCAGGCCCACGATGCCGGTCTTGCCGACGCCTTTGGTCACTTCCATGCCCAGCGCTTCGAGTTCCCTGGCGACAATGCCGCTGGTGCGGATTTCGTTGAACCCAAGTTCGGGGTGCATGTGGAAGTCTCGCCGCATGGAGCGAGTGTAGGGGAAGAGTTCAAGAGCTTCGTTCAAAAAGTCAGACATGGGGATACCTTTCTAATTTCATTTTCCATGGGCAGGGAAAATGCGGGTGATCTTGTGCTGGTAGATCCTGTCCCAACTGGCGGACAATTCGGGTTGATCTTCAGTGACGAGAAAACGAGGCGGGAGGTCGCCGGTGAATGCGGAGCCATCGTCGAGGATCAATGTGACGTGATCGTCGCTATGACCCGGGGTAGGGATGATCTCGCCATTGACCCCCAGTGACGCAAGAAATTTCCTGCTTTCAGCAAATTTCAAAACCAGGTCATCGCCCTGCCTGATCGGGATATAAGCGACATCTTTGTTTTTTATCAAATCGGCCAGCGGCGCCACAAAGTCAACCTGGGTTTCCAGCAGGATCAATTTTGCACCCAGGTTTTTCAGTTCCTGGGCCAGGCCGGCATGGTCGGGATGGAAGTGCGTGACGAGAACATATTTGATCTCGTTCAGGCTCACCCCTTTACGTTTGGCTACCGCAGAGAATTCAGGGAATGTCCCCGGCCATCCGCAGTCCACCAAAAGTTTGCCGTCGTTGATCTCAAGCGCGTAATAATTCGTCGAACGATAGCCGAGATTGATGATGTTCATTGGGTCGGAAGGTTCAAGGTTTGAAGGTTGGAAGGTTTGAATGTTGAACTTTCCAACTTATAAACTTTCTAACCATATTTGATAACGCGAAATTTCTCTTCGTAACGCGGGTGTTCATCGGTCGTGTCTTCGGTATGACGGGATCTCATGCGGGCTATGAATTTCTCGACATCCCCGATCTGGGTTTTGTGATTCAACAAAGCCTGAAGTTTGATTTCCCAGGTATCGGTCACGTTGAGGATCACGTTGGGCTGGTTGGTGAGCGAGACCCACACTTCACGCGGCATGTGGGGTTCCCAGCCTTCGGCCAGCAGTTCGGAAAAATATTCCTTGTTGCCCGCCGCAGGAAAGACCGCATCAAGCACGACCTGGCCGGCAGCGCGATGATCGGGGTGGTTGAGTCCGTAGCCGGCGAACAGGTTTTGTGGATCGCAGGTGACCAGGATATCCGGCTTTAGCTTGCGGATGATGCGGACAACCTCCCGGCGCAGATCCAAGTCTGGGACCAGGTACCCATCCGGCCGGTCCAGGAAATGAACCGCCTGGATGCCGATGACGGAGGCGGCTGCCTGCTGTTCCTCGTGCCGGATGGCGCATAACTCATCCGGCGTCAGATCCTTGGGCGAGGAGTCGTTAAAACCTTTGTCGCCGCAGGTCAGCAGGTAGTAGGTGATCTGGTGGCCATCGCGCGCCCAGCGGGCCAGGCTGCCGCCGCAGAAAAATTCAGGGTCGTCCGGGTGGGCCAGGACGACCAGAATCTTTTGAGGAGTTTGCCAGTTTTCAGGTTGGAGAGTCATGGGGGGGAACGATGCGAAGCGGACGAGCCGTCAATCGGCTTTGCGGGATTTTCCGCAGGTACATCCGCCGCCTTCGTGTCGGTCACAGGGAGCCTCGGCCTTGCGGCGCAGAGCCTCCAGCTCGTCCCACGGTTGAAGCTCGGAGGCTTCGAAGGTGTTGAATTCTGTGCGGCCTTCCTCAGCCTCGATGGCGACCATCACCTTGCCGGTCAGCGGCATGATATCCACGACCTTGCCTTCGCCCTTGGGGGTGACGACGCGCTTATTGCGCTTGGGGAGTACCTTGCGGGCCTCCACGTATTGCTCATATTCGTAGATGAGACAGCAGCGCAGGCGCCCGCAGATGCCGGTGATCTCGGAGGGGGTGAGCGAGATGCCTTGCTCTTTGGCCATCTTGATCGAGATGGGACTGAAGTCGGTCAGGAATTGGGAGCAGCAGCGGGTCTCGATGCCGCAGGCGCCCATGCCGCCCAGCAGTTTC
>JAKANW010000785.1 GCA_021823555.1 Chloroflexota bacterium | reverse complement strand
TTTCTTGACAAAGACCTTCCTTTATTGTATATTTCATTTAGTTTTTACTAAACATTCTAAATACAAGAGCTATCCATGAGCGAATCACTTCCCGACATCAAACAAAACTTTATGGAAGGCATGAGCCAGATGGGCCGCTTTTGGGGCTTCCCCAAGGGCATGGGGGCCATCTTCGCGGTGCTGTATCTTTCCCCCGCCCCGCTCACACTGGACGAGATCGTCACACAGACGGGTCTGACCAAAGGTGCGGTCAGCACGGAGGTGCGGGCGCTGGCGCGGCTGGGGTTGGTGCATCGTTCCGCCAAGCTGGCCGACCGCAAGGACTATTATGAGGCCGAAACGGATTTTTACAAGTCTATCCGCTCGATCCTCAAGGAGCGGCAGAACACCGAATTCGACCGCGCGGTCGCTTCGGTGAAGGAAACGCTCGCCAGGCTCGAAGCCGGCCCATCGTCCGCGGATGAGACGGAGAGACAGTTTTTGATCGAACGCCTGCGCGCCCTGCAAGCGTTCTTCGACGCCATCGACAGCCTCGTGCGAGCGGTGGTCACGCTCGACAATTTGGGCATCACCAACGTTCAAAAAATTTTAGGAGTATTGAAATGAAAATCGCAGTTACTGGAGCCTTCTCGTATTCGGGCAAGTACATCACGCGCCGATTGCTGGAACGCGGCGCGGAAGTCGTCACGTTGACGGGACATCCCGACCGTCCCAATCCATTCGACGGACGCGTGCGCGCCTTCCCGCTGAACTTCGCGGACGCCTCTTCCCTGACCTCGAGCCTGCGCGGTGCAGACGTGCTGGTCAACACTTACTGGGTGCGCTTCGACCGCGGGATGAACACGCAGCCGGCCGCAGTGGAGAACACGCGCCGCCTGGTGGAGGCGGCGGCCTTAGCGGACGTGAAGCGCATTGTGCACATCAGCATCACCAATCCATCGGCGGATTCGCACCTGCCGTATTTTTGGGGCAAGGCCGCCAACGAGAAATTTGTGACCGATTCCGGGCTGAGCTACGCCATCCTGCGGCCAACGGTGCTGTTTGGCAAGGAAGATATTTTGATCAACAACATCGCCTGGCTGCTGCGGCGCTTCCCGTTCTTCGCACTGCCCGGCAATGGAAGTTACCGCCTGCAACCCGTTTACGTGGATGACCTGGCCGCGCTGGCGGCGGAGGCGGTTTTTGAAACGAACAATTCGCTCCGCGACGCGGTGGGGCCGGATATCTTCACCTTCCGCGAAATGGTGGAGCTGATCGGGACGAGGGTCGGCGCACGCAGGCCACTGGTCCAGGTTCAGCCGCAGCTGGCGCTACGTGCGGCGCAATTCCTGAGTCTGTTCGTCGGCGATGTGATGTTGACGCCTGAAGAAGTAGACGGCTTGATGGCTGACTTATTGGTCTCAAAAGGACCGCCATTGTGCCAAACCAAATTGGGTGATTGGCTGGAAGAAAACAAAAACACTGTCGGCGCGAAATACGCATCCGAGATCGCACGGCACTATTAGTAGAACATTCAGAATCCCGCGCTACATGGCGCAACCTTTCAATCCTGTCAACGACTTTTATGCAGCACCCGATCGTGTAAAATATCGGGCGCATTTCATCCCATTTTTATGATAGGAGAGATCCATGAAGAAAACGCTGGGTTATCTGGTTTTGGCCGGAGTCATTCTGCTCGTGCTGATCCAATTCATTCCGTTTGGAAAAACCTATACCAATCCGCCAGTCGTTGCGGAGCCCCAATGGGACAGCCCGCAAACGCGCCAACTGGCAAAGGACCACTGCTTCCAATGTCACAGCAATGAGACGGAATGGCCGTGGTACAGTCACATCGCGCCCGCGTCGTGGCTGATCGCCTTTGATGTTAAGAATGGCCGGGCGAAATTCAATTTTTCCGATTGGCAAAACAATCCAGGCAAACTAAACGAAATGATCGAAGCCATCAACGAAGGGGAAATGCCGCCAATTCAGTATTGGATCTTCCATCCCTCTTCGCGCTTGGACGCGCAACAAAAACAGCAACTGATTCAAGGCTTGCAAGCCACCCTCGGACAGTAACGCGCCTCCACATGAATCAACAGCCCGGGTGAGTTCACCCGGGTTGCTGTCATTAAATCTTCACCGTGCCAGGACAATGAGGATTGTCGATACAGCCGTAATATTGTTGGCCTGCGTTCGGGCCTTCGCGGCGGATGCGCAGTACGGTCATCTTGCCGCACACCGGGCACAGCGGCACGGAATCCCGCTCGGCGCTCTGAATCGGGCGGATCATCTCCTTTGATTTGGTGAGCGCCAGCTGGAAGAGATGAATCAGGTCAGCCTGTTCGTAATGATCATTGAGCGGGACGTGCACGAGGGGAATCCCTTCGCTTAAAAACAGGTCTTCCATGAATTGGTCACTGGCGCGCGTTTCGGCCTTGTTCATCGGCATGACCAACTCCACACCCAACACGGGTTTCATCGTCTGCGGATCGCAAAGCAGAAAGTCCACGTGCTTGCGGAAAATCTTATTGTAAAAATGGACGTTCTCGTTGGGCCGGACGATGGAGAAAACATCGGTCAAAGCAACTTTCGGACAAATCACATAACGTTCTCCCACCATTTTCTGGAGCATACGGAACAAAACAATCTCCGGCGTGGACAAAAAAGTTTCCCGCAGGCGATACGGCATTTCTAATTGTGGATTGGATGTCTTCTGGTCCGCCACGGCACACATCTCCACAAAGATTATAGAGGCGTTTTAGCCGAAACGCAACAACGAAA
>JAKANW010000784.1 GCA_021823555.1 Chloroflexota bacterium | reverse complement strand
CCGCCGTTGGAGCGATGGTTTGCATCAGGCCGTGGAAGCCAAAGAAGGAGTCCGCATCGAGCCGGAGAGCGTGACTTACGCAACCATCACCTTGCAGAATTACTTCCGCATGTACGAAAAACTGTCTGGCATGACCGGCACAGCTTTAACCGAGGCGGAAGAGTTTAATAAGATCTACGAACTCGAAGTCATTCCCATCCTCACCAACCTGGAATATCAGGCCGCCCGCCCTAGCTCCCCATTCATCGAGGTGAAAGCCAAGGATGAGGAAGGTTACCCCGTCAATTACTTTACGCTCCGCAATGGCAAGAGCGCAGACCCTAACGCCGCGCCTCTTTTCTGGCGGCGCAAAGATTATCCCGACGTTATCTATCGCACCGTGGAAGCCAAGATTCGCGCCGTGGTGCAGGAAATTGTCCGCTACCACGTGATGGGGCGTCCGCTCCTAATCGGCACAAGCTCGGTGGAAAGTTCAGAATTTCTTTCCAGCCGTTTGCGCGCCGACCCGATCCGCCGATTGTTGCAGGTCATTCTCATCCGCCGGTTGTGGTTCGAGCAAAATAATCGTGAAGAAGATGGCCGGCTAATTGAGGAACTTCAGCCGCTCTACGAACCGCTCGAAAAATTAGATCCCGCTTTCCTGCGTCAATTCGCTAAGCCGCTTGGCCTGGTTACCATCAATCTTGAAGACGCCGCGAATTTATCCCATTTGCTGGCGGCGCTCTCATTGAACGAAGAACATGCCGGACGTTTGAAATCCATCCTTTCCAGCGGCATCCCGCACAAGGTCTTGAATGCCCGCAAGCACGCCGAGGAGAGTAAGATCATCGCGGACGCCGGTGCGTTTGGCGCGGTCACCATTGCCACCTCCATGGCCGGCCGTGGCGTGGATATCAAACTGGGCGGCGAGATTGACGAGGCCACGGTCACGTTTGCCAAGGATTTCCTGTATGAAGTTGGTGTGCCGAATCCGTACAACATGTCGAACGCGGATGCGCTTGAAGCGCTCCTTTCCCATGTGATGCGGGACGAGGATGCGAACCTCTCTCCCGATGGAAACCGGCTGGACTTTTTCGCCCGCGTGCGTGCTTCACTCATCCAAAAATACGGTCGCCCAGAAGTGGATGCCTGGGTACAGCTATCGAATATTCTCTACGCCAAATTGGGCGTCGGCCTCAAGGCGTCTGAAAGCCTGGCTGCCTTTTGGAAACATACCGAGCAGGAATTGATTGTGCGTTCGCTGGGTGGATTGGCGGTGCTGGCCACTGAACGCCACGAAGCGCGCCGCATCGACAACCAGCTGCGCGGCCGCGCCGCCCGTCAAGGCGACCCAGGTTCGTCGCGCTTTTATCTTTCCATGCAAGATGACTTAATGCGCATCCAAGGCGGCGACCAGGTGAGCGGTATGATGGAACGCCTGCATGTGGATGAAGCCTACCCGCTCGAAGTGCGCCTCGTGAGCAACCTGATTGAGCAGTCACAGCACCGCGTGGAAGGCGCAAACTTCGATGTCCGCAAGCACTTGCTCGAATATGATGATGTGCTCAACAAACAGCGCGCCCAAATCTACGGCCAGCGCGACCGCATTTTTACCAAGGAAGACCTGCACGAGGACGTGAGCGAATTGCTCGAAGCCGAGGTACGCAAACGTGTAAAGGCCGCCTTCGACAGCACCGATGAACATTGGCGCCTGCTCGATTGGCTGGATCATGTGCAGCCTCCCTTTGCCTTTGGCGGCAATCAACTGTTCCCCTCCTACACGCTGAAATTGATCCTCACCGAATTCGCTTCGCAGCCAGACCCCCGTTCGGCTGCGCAGACCCTGGCGCGCCGCGCACTCGAAAACAGGCAGGAGTACAACCTCCGCACCATCGAAACCGCGGTGACGCGTGCCACTGAATCGTTGAACGCGCAAATCGCCGAACGCGAGGACTTGCTCGACACGTTCTTCTCCGGTCTTCGCGATGCCGAAGAGAAACAGAAGCCCCAGCAGATCGCAGAAGACCTGCAGAGCCTCGTCCGCGTGCCGCTGCGACTGGACAGTAACCAGATGCGCGTCCTCGCGAGCGAGCCTGATTCGGCCAAGGATGAGATCGCCGAAACCGTGGTCAATCAATTGACCGACCTCAATGTGAGCCGCCTGGTGGGCGTGGTGGAAAATCGTATTGGCGAATCACTCGGCTTTTCCAAGAACGAGTTGGCGGAATTAAGCTGGGACGACCTGACCGCCTCTGTGCTGGAGAGAAGCAAGTCCGTGCTGGAACGCCAACTGGAGCGGTTGGTGGGAGCGGGCGGGCAGATCGAACGCGATTTGGATGCCCTGCTCGAACGCGAGTCGCTAGCCGATGATTCCTCGCGCCTGCGCGTGCTCCTGTCACTTTCGCAGGGGGTGCGCAATGCCTTTGACACCCGTACGCACCGCCAGGTGAAGCAGGTGTACCAGCGTTTCAACTACAGTTTTGTGGCCGCCGATATCCTGAAACAAAAATCCGCCGAGGATGTGATCGATGAAGTGCTCGATCACCTCGAAGAGGCCGAGGACGCGCTGGCAGTTGCTTGGGGCAAGGATGAACTGCTGCGGCGCGGCGAACAGGCTGATGTCCAGGAAGAGGCGGCGCGTGAGATGGGCTTTCGCCTGTTGAACGAGGCCAATCGTCGCCTGCTGGTCGGCGCCATTTCCGAGTTGTGGGTTGATTACCTAACGCGTGTCGAAGCCCTGCGCGTGTCCATCAGTTTGGAAGCGTATGCACAGCGCGATCCGCTGG
>JAKANW010000783.1 GCA_021823555.1 Chloroflexota bacterium | reverse complement strand
ATGAAATTCCCGCGCCGAAAATTCATCTCGTTGGATATTCGCTCGGCGGTCGCATCGCCCTGACATTTGCCTGCCGCTACCCGAAGCGGATTCTCACCCTGACACTTGAATCCGCCAGCCCCGGCATCATGGATGAATCCGAGCGTGTCCGTCGTCTTGCAGAAGACTCTGCCCGCGCTCAATCCATTTTGAAAGATGGAATGTCTGCCTTTGTTGACAATTGGTATCGAATGTCTCTCTTCGCCAGCCTGAATTCCGATCCACAGAAACTATCCGCCATCAAAGAATCTGCCTCATGCAATGACCCGCGCTGGATGGCAAAAGTCATCCGCGAACTCAGCCCCGGCGCGCAGACTCCGCTTTGGGATTTACTCCCAAACCTTTCTTTTCCTGTTTTATTGATTGCTGGAGGAAAGGATGAAAAGTACGTTCAGGTTATCTCAAAAATGGCAGAGCGGATTCCGAACTCGCGATACGTGATCGTGCCAGAGGCAGGACACAATGTCCACGTGGAGCAACCTGGGCAATTCGTCTTCCTGTTGAAAGAATTTTTGAAGAGCCAGTCGTAGTGCGACATTCATGTCGCCTTGCGATAGTAGAGCGACATGAATGTCGCACTACAGCAACAAGCCCAACCAAAACAACAAGCTATAAGCCAATGCAGTTTGACCCGTCCCTGCGAGGGCCGCATTCAGGGGACCGCCTTTTTGTGTGAAAACTGTCCGCGCGGATTTGATCGCGATTGGCAAAGAGAGCCATGCCAATAATCCGCCCACAGGAACGATTTTCATTAAGACCAGGCCGGGCAATAAAAGATAAGCAATCCCCATACACAAAACATACTCAGTCTTTGTCGCCTTTTCGCCCATCATCACCGCCAATGTGTGCTTGCCCGCAACGCGGTCGTTTTCGATATCCCGCAAATTGTTGACCACGAGAATCGCGGTAATGATCAAGCCCACAGGAATTGACATCCACCACGCCGCCGCGCTGACCGTGCCAACTTGAACGTAGTAAGTCCCTGCAACAGCGGCAAGGCCGAAGAAGATAAAAACAAATAGATCACCGAGTCCATAATAGCCAAGTGGAAATGGCCCACCCGTGTAAGCAATCGCCGAAATAATTGCAGCGGCGCCAATCGCAATAACCACCCAGCCGCGCACGGATGCCAGATAGAGCCCGCACAGCGCAGCCAGCCCGAAGATAACCGCCATTCCTTTTTTTACCTGCGAGGGTGACAGCAATCCTGCCTGTGTCACACGCAACGGGCCGTGGCGTTCAGCCGTGTCCGCGCCGCGCTCGAAGTCAAAGACATCGTTCGCGACGTTGCTTCCGACCTGCAACAGAAGCGCGACCGCCAGCGCGGCAATCGCGGGCAGGAGTTCAAAGGTCCCGTCGCGCCAGGCCAGCGCGCTTCCCATCATCACGCCCGAAGCCGCGGCGGGCAGGGTCTTCGGGCGGATCGCCATCCACCAGATTTGAAAAATGGTCGGTTTTTCCATGGACATCGCCGCATTGTAACATGCGTTTATAATTGACCGAGTTTGTAGCGCAAATTTCAATTTGCGACACAGGAGACCCATGACCCACCTGACAGGACAGGAACGCGCCGCATACGTGCAGAACATGTTCACACGGATCGCGCGGCGATATGACTTGATGAACCGCCTGATCACGGGCGGGCAGGACGTCCGCTGGCGGAGACTCGTCATCGCGCTCGCGCGGCTCAAACCCGAGTCGCGCTTGCTGGACCTCGGGGCTGGCACAGGCGACCTGGCGCGCGAGGCCCTTCGACAGCAGCCCCAGGCGCTGGTGACCGCCGCGGACTTCACGTTGGAAATGATGCGCGCCGGCGCGCCGCGCGGATATTTGAATTGGTCCGCCGCCGATGCCCTGCTTCTGCCCTTTCACGATTCCACTTTCGACGCGGTGGTATCGGGATTTCTCATGCGCAACGTCAGCGACGCTCACAAATCCCTTAAGGAACAATATCGCGTCCTCAAACGCGGCGGGCGGATCGTGATCCTGGACACCACGCGCCCAAAGAAAAATATCCTTTCCCCGTTCATCTGGCTTCACATGCACGTTGTCATTCCTGCTGTGGGTGGGCTGCTCTCAGGGGTCCGTGACGCGTATAAATATTTACCTGATTCCACCGAAGGATTTCTCACCGCCGAGCAACTGGCCTCGCGCATGATCGCGGCCGGGTTCAAGAAAGTGGATTTCAAACGGCTAATGTTCGGCACGATTGCAATACATTGGGGAGAGAGGTAATCCTCCGTCCTGAGCGGAGGCCGAATGCACTTTGAGGCCGTAGTCGAAGGACAGACTAAGGGGCGCGCTTCGACTGCGTTCGGACGAAGAGCACGTCCTCACTCCGCTCAGCGCGAATAGACTTCTGGATTCACGCAATTCGGCAACCTCTCTCCTTTCAACCCCGCAATCAAATTCTCCGCCGCGAGATACGCCATACAACGCGGCCGCTTCCAACGCGAGCGGGACTTGATCTTTATCTTGCAATACAGGCTGGATGATGGGCGTGGTCATGCCGGCCTCGTTGTAACGCGCCGCGCCTTCGGCCACCTCGTCCGGCGTGCCGCATAACATGATCGCATCCAGCATGTCATCGGGGATCAGTTCAGCGGCCTTGTGATAATCCTCGGCGCGCCAAGCCGCCGCGATCTGGTCACGCAGAGCGGGCTCGAACCCGGCTTGTTGCAGAGAGAAATTGGACAGCACGCTGATCATGTAGATCACGAACGGCTCGCGT
>JAKANW010000782.1 GCA_021823555.1 Chloroflexota bacterium | reverse complement strand
CTTGGGAAATTTCTTGACGAATTCGACTTTGGGACTGCCGAAGGCTGCCAGGTTTTCCGCGTTACACGGGCGGAACGCGCCCCCGGAGTAGATCCCCAGCGCATCGTGGAAGAAACCGACTGCCAGCAGGTTGCTGCCCAGAAAGCCTGGTTCCTCGCCGACGCCAAGCACCGCTGCCCCCGCCCCGTCTGCGAACAGGTTGGCTGTTTTTTTGTCCTTGACATCCAGGAAGCGGCTCATACCATATCCGCCCGCGACGAGCACATATTTGAACAATGGCTCGGTCATCAGGTAGCGCGCACCCTGGTCGAGAGCCGTGACCCAGCCCGCGCAGGCCGAGTTGACATCGTAGCAGCCGGCCTTGTCCGCGCCAAGTTTGTGTTGCACCACCACCGAAGTGGAAGGCGAGAGATAGTCCGGCGTGTCGGTGGAGACGATGATCAGGTCGAGGTCGGCAGCCGAAATTCCGGCGCGCTGGAGGGCCTTTTGCGAGGCTTCCACGATCAGGTCGGAGGTGGTTTGTTCGGGCGACATCCAATGCCGCTCGCGAATCCCCACATTCGCGAGCAGCCAGTCATTGGTGGATTCGCCCATCAGGGCATCCACTTCCGCGTTGGTAACGACCCGCTCCGGGACATAACTGCCGGTGGAGAGGATTTGTGGATTTCGCGCCATACTACTCTACGTCCCCACCACGATACCGCCATCCACGCGCAGGGTCTCGCCGGTGATGAACGAGGCCTCGTCCGAAGCCAGGAATAGGTAGGCATTGGCAATATCGCGCGGGTCACCCAGGCGGCCAAGCGGTGTGCGAGCCTTCATGCCGTCCAGGATCTTCTCCGGCATGGCAGTGACCATCTCGGTGGCGGTGAAGCCCGGCGCAACCGCGTTGACGCGGACGCCGAACTTGCCCAGTTCGCGCGACCAGACCTTGGTCATGCCGATCACGCCGGATTTGGCGGCGACGTAGTTAGTCTGGCCGAAATTGCCGTCCAGCCCAACGATGGAGGTGGCATTCAGGATCACACCGCCGCTTTGTTTGGCCATGACCGGAGCCACGGCTTGCGTGCAGTTGAAGACGCCCTTCAGGTTGACGGATATGACCATATCGAAATCCGCTTCGGACATCTGCCCTGCCAGTTGGCCTTCCTTGAACCTGATCAACTGGCCGTCACGCAAAATCCCGGCGTTGTTGACGATCACGTCAATCCGGCCGTATTTGGCAACCACCTCATCCACCCACTTTTGGACTTCGGCCCGGTTGGCAACGTTAACCTTGTAGAAGGCAGCCTCCGCTCCAAGCAGCTTGAGGGTTTCCCGCCCAACTTCTTCGTTCACATCACAAATGACGACCTTGGCCCCCTCTTCGGCAAAACGCAGGGCGGTGGCCTTGCCGATTCCTGCCGCGCCGCCAGTGACCAGTACAACTTTATCTTTCATGCGCATGGCAATTCTCCTGTATGAGACTATGATTTTGCTGCGACTCTAACGAGCCTGTTCTTAATATACTCTATAAGTATTACTCTGCGATAACTACTCAGGCGTGTCATGCTGAACGGAGCGTTCTTTGCGGAGTGAAGCATCTCAACCCAGTTTGCGAGAGATTCTTCGCCGCTGGAAGAGCATCAGCGGCTCAGAATGACACACCGTTGAGCAGTCATACTCTGCGAAAACTATGCCAATCGCGAAAAGATTCTGTAGCGCGATATTTATGTCGCCCTTGGTGCGACTTGAAAGTCGCGCTACGAATTAATCTGGAGCGATGCTTATGGCGGTGAATCATCCTTTCTTGGCTTGACCTCGAGCGGCACAAAGCGCCGGATGAATTCGACGGCATCCTCCCATGCGTTGAAATTCATCTCTGTCTCGCTCTGGATGTGGCGAATGGCGCCGCGATAGGAACCTTGCTGACCGTCATTGACGGAAGCAGGTTCCACTACGAAACGGATGATGAAAGATGAGATGTTGGGGGGAAGATGAGAGTCCATCGCCGTCAGGATAGCAGGCGGCGGTAACAGGAGAGTTACAGGGGGATGGTAACGTTACGTTCTCAGTTTCTCGTACATTGCTTCAGTTTCCTGCGAAGGGGATACATCCAATTCCTCGTGCAGAGCCTGGACGCAGCGCTGGTAGGTGCGCCCCACCTGTCCCCGGTCGCCGAGGCGGTCATAGGCCAGCATCAGATGACGGTAGGCGCGCTCCCAACAATTGTCTTGGGCCAGGACGCGCTGGCACAGGTCAATGGCTTCGTTACAACGCTTCCGTTCGATGAATATCTCGGCCAGCTTATCGGCGCTTTCGAGGAAGAGCGCAGCCAGGCGCTCTCGTTCCTCGGCAGCCCAACTCTCGTAGAGCGTTTCGGGGAGAAACTCTCCCTGGTACAAACTCACAGCACGCTGAAGCAGGTTGAAGTCGAAGGGAGATACGTGAAAGGCCTGCTGTACCGCGTCCGTGAATTGTCCCGCATCCAGCCAGATGTCCGCACCGGGCCGCAGGGCATAGGTTGTGCCCTCGCGCAGGATAAAGGCCGAGCCAGCGCCGGGTTCACGTTCCGGTTCGAGCACCTGGTAGAGCGCGTTGAGCGTGATCTTGAAATTGCGCTGGGCAGTATCCGGGTCGGTTTCGGGCCAGAGATGTTCGCAAATCTGGTCGCGGTCGAGCGGGGCGTAACGATAGGTCAGCAGCAATTGGAAAAGCTGGCGCGCCTTCTCCCGCCGCCAACCGTTGGCGGGGACCAGCTCCCTGCCGCGTCAGACCCGGAACGCCCCCAG
>JAKANW010000781.1 GCA_021823555.1 Chloroflexota bacterium | reverse complement strand
AATAATTCCCGATGGGGAGAAAATCAGGCTGGCATCATCGGACTTTGTCCGAATCAATTTCAAGAAGGAGAAGCACAATGTCCAAACCAAAAGAAGCAACTTTGTTGGAAAAGTATGCTTCCGAGGCGTTCGCTGAGTTGGTGGCACCGTTGGGAGGCGTACAAATATCCGCTCTTCCGACGGACGACCCACTGGCGAAAGAGGATGTTCTGGTGCGCATGGAACGTGAATTGAAGCGCGCGCTGGAAAAATCCGCTTCGGAACGGCGCTGGGTGATGGTGATTGACCTGCGTCGTTGCATCGGCTGTCACGCCTGTACGGTGGCGTGTGTGGCCGAGAACAAACTGCCGCCTGGCGTGGTCTATCGCCCGGTGATGACAGAAGAAATTGGCACGTATCCAAACGTGACCATGACTCACCTGCCTCGTCCATGTATGCAGTGTGAGAACTCGCCCTGCACGGAAGTCTGCCCGGTGACCGCAACGTATCATAATGATGAGGGTATCGTTGTGGTGGATTACGATCAATGCATCGGATGCCGCGCCTGCATGGCGGCCTGCCCTTACGGTGCGCGTACCTTCGACTTTGGCTATAACTATGCCCAGCAATTGCCTGTCTTTGATGGAGCGGTAATCGGCGGGGAAACAGCCGCAGGATACGAGCACACCAGCCAGGAGTACGGTGAAGCGTGGGCGCGGGCAAGTCGTCACGAATCGCCGGTGGGCAATGTTCGCAAGTGCCATTTCTGCCTGCACCGCATCAAGGACGGCCTCCTGCCCGCCTGCACCACCACCTGCATCGGCCGCGCCACCTATTTCGGTGACGCCAACGATCCCGACGCACTGGTGACCGAACTCATCAACAAGCCCGGCGTGATTCGGCTGAAGGAAGAACTCGGCACCGAACCGCGCGTGTACTACATTGTGTAGGAGGCTGAGATGATAAAGAAAATCGCTTATGTTATAGGCGCGCTCGCCCTGTTGTTCGGATTATGGGGCGTGTACATCCGCCTGTTCGAAGGTGAACAAAGCGCCAATTACGGTTCCTACATCGGTTGGGGCCTGTGGGTTGCCATGTACTTGTTCCTGGCCGGCCTGGCCGCCGGGGCTTACATGCTCGCCACGCTCGATTACCTTTTCAATGTTCCCCAGTTCAAGGGTACGGGAAAAGCCATGCTCTGGGCGGCGCTCATCACCCTGCCTGCGGGTCTCGCTTCCATTGGCATGGATTTGGGACACATGGAACGCATCTGGAAAGTCTATCTCCAGCCGAGTTTCACTTCGTTTCTCTCGCTGATGGTTTGGGGATATACGATCTTTCTCATTCTGATCGCGGTCTCGCTCTATCTGGCGTTTACCAGGCCGGAGCGACGCGGGATGAAGGTTGTCATGTGGATCGGACTGGTTACCTCCATTCTCGTGGCGGGCGGCGTAGGATTCCTACTGGGCGGCAACGCAGCACGACTGTTCTGGCATGTCGGCCTGCTTCCTGTTCAGTTCCCGGTCTTCGCGCTGGCTTCAGGCGCGGCATTGATGTTGATCCTCGTGGGTTGGTTCACGCCTGTAATGGGGACGGAACAGCGCAATCGCCTGCTCTGGACGCTTGCCATTCTTTCGATTGTAGCCAGTGTGGTCAAGCTGTATTTCCTGGTTGCAGATTTCACCCAATCCCTGTACGGCGGCGCAACGGATAATGTGATCGCGGTCCAATCCGTTCTGACTGGCCGTTACTGGTTCTCGTTCTGGATCGTGCAAATCGTGCTTGGCATCCTGATCCCGATCATTGTGCTGGCGCAACCCAAGCTGGCGAAGAACGGCTTCGTTGCTGGATTGATGGGCTTGCTCCTGCTGATCGGCTACGCCGCCGCCCGCATCCTGATCGTGGTGCCTGGTCAGGTGGCGGAAATGATGCCCGGTCAGGCGGCCGCCTTCCACGGTCCGAAACTGACGCTCGATTACTCCCCCAGCCTGATGGAATGGTCGGTCACTTCTGCCGTAATTGGCTTTGTCATCTTGGCCATCCTGATCGGGCTGGATCGCCTCGTTCGCTTTACGGAGGTGAAAAAATGAAAACCCAAAAAGAAGAAACGAAAATTTCCCGACGCGATTTCCTCAAACTTTCCGGCGTAACCGGCGCGGCAATAGCCTTCCTGGGCAACATGCCCAAGGCGCAAAAGGCCATTGCCAAAACCATGCGCGCTGGCGAGGGCAATTTCTTTGAAGGCAAGCCAGAGAATCAGATCTACACTGTCTGCCTGCAATGCAACACTGGTTGCGGCATCAAGGTCAAATTGCTGGAAGGACTCGCTGCCAAAATTGACGGCAATCCCTACAGCCCGTGGACGCTTTGGCCGCATCCTGCCTACGAAACACCTGTCAAGGACATGGCGACGGTTGAAGGTGGACTGTGCCCCAAGGGTCAAGCCGGCATCCAGACCGCCTATGATCCCTACCGCATTACCAGCGTCCTCAAACGCAAGCCCGGTTCGAAACGCGGTGAAGGAAGGTGGGAAACCATTCCCTTTGACCAGGCCATTGAAGAAGTTGTCAATGGCGGCAATCTGTTTGGCGAAGGCAACGTGGAAGGAATGAAAGCCGTCCGTGCTCTGACCGATGCGGAACTCTCCAAAGAGATGAAAGCCGCAGTCCAGAAGATCTGGGATGAGAAAGACGCCGAAAAGAAAAAGGAATTGGTGCATGAATTCCAAACCGAGTTCAAGGATCATCTGGATGTCCTGATTGATCCCGAACACCCCGATTTCGGTCCGAAGAACAACCAA
>JAKANW010000780.1 GCA_021823555.1 Chloroflexota bacterium | reverse complement strand
GGCTCTCTGAACAGTTGAACAGATACTTGTCTCTGCGCGTTCTGTTGGAGTGATTATACGCGCGGAGGATTTATTGTCAATCCTCGTTCCCTTTGAAATACTCCACTGTTGCCTGGCCTTCTTGACTAATTCCTTCGCGCGTAATCACCTTCCAGAGAGTCATAAAAATAATCTTAATATCCAGCCAGAAACTCCAGTGGTCCACATACCAGACGTCGAGCTTAAACTTTTCCGGCCAGGTGAGCGCGTTGCGGCCATTGACCTGCGCCCAGCCGGTGAGACCAGGGTACACGTCATGCCGGCGCATTTGTTCGGCAGAGTAACGCGGCAGGTATTCCATCAAGAGTGGGCGCGGGCCAACAAAGCTCATGTCGCCGCGCAGGATGTTGAAGAATTCGGGCAACTCGTCCAACGAGAGGGAACGGAGAAAACGCCCGAGGGAGGTCAAACGCTCGGCGTCGGGGAGCAGGCTCCCATCCAGTGAGCGGCGGTTCGTCATCGTGCGAAATTTGTAGAGGAAGAACGGTCGTCCCTTGTACCCCGGCCGCTGCTGGCGGAAGAGAATCGGCCAGCCATGAAAGATCAAAACCAAAAACGCCAGCGCCAATAGGATCGGCGAGAGAAGAATAAATAACACGACCACGAAAAAAAAGTCGAAAGCGCGTTTGCTCCAAGGCATATTCTAATTTTACCCGTTCTTATGGTATGATTTTGTTGGGAGTGACCTACTTATGAATGAGCGAATTCTAATCATTGAAGACGACCAGGCCATCCTAAAGATTCTGCAACGCGGCTTGGCGTATGAGGGCTACACCGTGGATACTGCCACGGAAGGACGAAGCGGCCTGATGTTGGCGCGTGATCACCAACCCGACCTTGTTGTGCTCGATTGGATGTTGCCCGGCATGGACGGTTTGGAAGTGTGCCATCGCTTGCGCACCGCCAGCGGGAGCGTGCCAATTCTGATGCTGACGGCCAAGGATGCCGTGCAGGACCGCATCCAAGGGCTGGACGCCGGGGCGGATGACTACATGGTCAAGCCGTTCAACCTCGACGAATTGCTGGCACGTGTGCGCGCCCTCTTGCGCCGCACCCAACCCGACCGTGTGCCGGTGTTAAAATTCGCCGACCTGACACTCGACACTGGCTCGCGCCAGGCTTCGCGTGATACTCGCCTGGTTCAATTGACCGCCAAAGAATACGAATTGCTTGAGCTGTTCATGCGTCACCCCAAACAGGTACTCACCCGCGAAGTTATCTTTGACCGCGTGTGGGGCTACGATTTCGGCGGCGAGAGCAACGTGCTCGAAGTCTACATCCGTTACCTGCGCCAGAAGTTGGAAGAAGGCGGCGAAGCGCGCTTGATTCACACGGTGCGCGGTGTAGGTTACGTGATGCGAGAGAATCCATAGCGAATCAGCGAGTCGGCGCGCCAAAGATTTAACGAACGCAGAACACTCGCCAATCAAAAATCACCCATCGTAAATCCCTGTGTCTCTTCGCGACCGCCTGACGATTTTAAATGTGCTCTTGGTAGGGGGCCTCTTTGTTTTCTTTGGCATTATTGCCTACGTGGTTGTTTCCCTGTTGTTGTACCAACAAATCGATAACATGCTCGCCTCCACCGCCCAAAAGGTTGTGGCGGAAGCAAGCGTGGATATTTCAGGACAGGTGGACGAACTCATCTCTACCAATCTGGACCTGACTTCGAACTTCTACGTCCAGGTTTGGTCCGGCAACCGGATGGTGGCCTCGTACCCGCGTTTGAACGTGAGCATCCCAGTGGATCAAATCGGCTTCAAATCCACGGTGCCGATCTACCGGAATGTGGATTTCAGCAGCCTGCATGTGCGCGTCTTAAGTGTGCCCCTCATCGCACAACGACGCGTGGTCGGGATGGTCCAGGTGGCGGCTAATCTCAGCGTGGTGAATTCAGCGCGCAGCAACTTGCTGACGGTGTTGATCTTCGCAACCGTCATTGGATTGGGAATTGCCGCGTTCGCTTCACGCGGGACGGTGGAGCAGTTCATCGCCCCATTGGATGCCATCACCACCGCGGCCGACCAAATCAACCGCGCCGATGACCTCTCACGCCGCGTCCCGTACGACGGCCCGCCAGAGGATGAGGTTGGTCAATTGGTACATGCCTTCAATCAAACTCTCGAACGCCTGGAGGTGCTCTTTACCTCCCAGCAACGCTTCCTGGCGGATGTGAGTCACGAACTGCGCACACCGCTGACCGTCATCAAAGGAAATGCGGATTTGATGCGCCGCATGAAAAACTTCGACGCCGAATCGCTCGACAGCATCGACGAAGAAGCCAACCGCCTCACCCGCCTCGTCACCGACCTGTTGCTGCTTGCCAAAGCCGAGGCCGGCCAGCTACCCCTGACCAAATCCGCCGTGGAATTAGACACATTGTTGATCGAGGTGTTCAACGAAATGCGGGTGCTGGCGGGCAGTAAAGTTCACGTTAGGCTGGCTGAGATCGACCAGTTGCAAGTCAATGGCGACCGGGACCGCCTCAAGCAGGTGTTGATCAACTTAATCGCCAACGCCATCAAGTTCACGCCGGTGGGTGGAGAGGTGTTCCTCAGTTTGAGCCGCTCGGGTGACCACGCCAAGATCATCGTGCGCGATACCGGCCCTGGCATCCCTGCCGAGGATTTACCCCACATCTTCGATCGTTTCTACCGGGCTGAGAAATCCCGCACGCGCTCGGTGGCTTCCGGCTTTGGTCTGGGCCTGTCTATCGCGCATTGGATCGTGGAACAGCACGGC
>JAKANW010000779.1:942-2783 GCA_021823555.1 Chloroflexota bacterium | reverse complement strand
GTAGTACAAGGCATGGATGTGGTCAACAGCATCACCCGCCGCGACCCACAGCAAAACCCCAACTTCACCGGCGATGTGATCCAAAGCATCACCATCCAGGAACGGTGATGGTAAGGAAAAGATTAGAAAGACCTGTCACCGTTTTTTCGGCGTGCTATAATCAAAGCGGAACAAGGAGTTGAGCCCATGGCAGAAAAAGGTGAAAAGAAATTCAAACGCGAAATCCCTGAAGATGCACGCGAACACATGCGCGCTGCGCGCAAGGAAATTCGCAAAAGCTGGGAAGGCCTCCTGCCCGAAGGTTTTATCGAGCACCGCAAGGCGGCCCGCAAAGAAATGTTGCTAGCCTTCCGCAGCCTGATCGATCACGCCATCCAACGTACAGAAGAAACTGAAGAGTAAACCAAAAGAGACAGTCACCGACCGGTGACTGTCTCTTTTTACCGCCTTACGCGGGGGAATGCAATCCAAAGCAAAGTCAAGGCCGCGAACCCAAAGAAGATCTCCCCCGCCGGCCAATTCCCCGCGTTGACCAACATCACCCCGCCGATCAAAAATGCCGTCAGGACCACGCCCCCCGTCAGCCGGTCCACGGAACGCGTCAGAGCGCGCACCTCCCGGCCCAATTGAGGCGACTGCACCATCAACTCTCCGCGTTCCATTTTCGTCAACACGCGGCTGGCCTGCGACGGAAGCGCTACCAGCACCTGGATCAGGTCGCCCACCTGTTCGAGAATGGCGTCCACGCCGGAGGGCGCGTTCTCGGCGATCAGCTTCCGCGCGTAGGGCGCGAGCTGGTCCCACAGGTTGAAGTCCGGGTCGAGGCCGGTACACATGCCCGAAAGGATGGCCACCGTCCGCACCAGCATCAGCAAATTGTTCGGCACCTGGAACGGCATGTTCAACATCAAATCGCGGTATTGATGAGCAAATTTGCGAATCTCGTCTGGATTGGTTTTGCGCAGTTCACTCATGGACATGCCCCAAAACCGGTCGAACACGCCGGCCTCGGCTTGCTCGATCAAGGCCATATCTGCGCCGGGCAAGATCATGCCCAGCATTTGATACGAACGAACCACGCGCGCCGCGTCCTTCGTGCCCACGCCAATCAACATTTCACGCAAGCCATCCTGCACGCCATCCGGCAGGCGGCCGACCATGCCAAAATCCACAAAGGTCAACTGCCAGCGCAGTGCACCCTTTGGAGTACGGTATGGCGTCACAAACAAATTGCCCGGATGCGGGTCGGCGTGAAAAAATCCATCTTCAAAAATTTGCTGGAGGTATGTATCCAGCAGGCGGCGCGCCACCTCGCTGCGGTCAATGCCCGCTTCCGTGATGGCGTCGTAATCGGTGATCTTGATGGCAAAGACATCCTCCAGCGTGAGCACGCGCCGTGTCGAACGCGTCCGCACGACGCGCGGCACGCGCACTTTTCGATTGCCGCGAAAATTCTCGAAGAACGTTTCGGCGTTCTGCGCCTCAAGCACATAATCGATCTCCTCGCGCACCGTGTCGGAAAACTCGCGCAGCAACGCGGGAACGTCGGCATGTTCGCGGATGGGACGGTAACGCATGAGCCAGCCGCCCACCCGTTTAAGCGCCGAGAGATCCACTTCAACAATCTCCTCGATGTGTGGACGCTGGACCTTGATGACAACCTCACGAAATCCACCCGCCTCTTCCTCGACCTTCAGCCGGGCGCGATGCACCTGTCCGAGGGAGGCCGCCGCAAGCGGATTCTCATCCACCCACTCAAACTGATCCGTGAGCGGCGCACCCAATTCGGCCTCCGCCAGGGTGCGAATATCGGCAAAGTCCTCGGCCGGCACCTCGTCTTG
>JAKANW010000779.1:0-932 GCA_021823555.1 Chloroflexota bacterium | reverse complement strand
GTTCATCGGTCACTTCCTCGGGCAGGACGTCCAACCGCGAGGAGAGGAATTGTCCCACCTTAATCATCACCCCGCCCATTTGAATGGCCAGGGCGCGGAACCGCACTGCCTCGCGGCGCAACCGTTCAGGGCGCGTTCGGCGCGCCAGGGGACGAAATCCAATGCGGGCAAGGAATAATTCCCACCAAATGAAGCGGGCGATCACCCCGCCAAAGAAAGTCAAAATTCGATTGTAACGATTGCGAAAACGCGGCTCGGTCATGGGTGCTCCGATGGGAACAGATAAATTTTATAGCTCACTTGAAATTGTATCACCGCCACTCCTGGCAATTTAGCGTACAATCGAAAAATTCCCAAACCAGGAGCTATCATGATCGCGGCATTGTTCGACGCAGATGGAACCTTGTACACCGCGCAATTCGGAAGCGAATTGACCAAACATCTCTCATCCCAAGGGCGTCGATGGTATGGATGCGGATTGGGAGGCAAGCTTCGCCTATGGCGATTCGTTCACGGACCGGCAAATACTGGGAATTATTGGACCAGCCCAAATAGTCCAAAAAAGAACGGGCGAGTTGTCTCGCCCGTTTTTCGTTCAGATCCCTGCATTGCTCAGGGAAGTCAGCATATCCGATAAAAGGGATGTCAATTTGGGATGGGATACTTCCAGGTAAGCGATGGATTCCTGAAGCAGCCGAATTAACGCTGAGGCGGGGCGCGCCATTTCCGATTCCGGCCGGCCTAACAGAGCACGAATATCCGTATCGATATGGCGCAGAAGTTCCTGCCCTTTTTCGTCCACGTTATCCGCGCGCTCCAATTCCGCATGGAGACGCTCAAGCAGTTTGTCGAGTTCCTGGTTGTTCATGGGAGAGACTCCTTCAAAAGCGAAATCGAGACGTGACTATAATGTAATTTTACAGCATTTTGCC
>JAKANW010000778.1 GCA_021823555.1 Chloroflexota bacterium | reverse complement strand
GGGCGCAGCGAGTATCACAAAATCGCTCTCGGATAGCACATAATCCAAAGAAACCAAACTCATGCCCCAAGACATTTCTTTTTGCTCCGTTACGGGTATGGGGTCTGCGTAACGGATCGACATGTCAAAACTTGACAGTCGCTTCGCAATCGCCTGACCCGTCACGGAGTCAATGTCATCACCATCAAGCCGGGCATGGTCAAGACGGAAATGCTCACCCTGCCTGGTGCGCCGCGCCCGATGCTGGCGGTCACGCACGAGGAAGCCGCCGAGGAAATCTGGAAGGCGATCCGCAGGCGCAAGCAGACGGTCTATGTCTCCGGCATCTGGCGCTGGGTAATGCTGGTCATCCGGCATATCCCGTCGTTCATTTTCCGAAGGATGAATTTTTAGTTGGGTGAAAAAATGAAAGAAACCGATGGCGCATTCCCAAAGGTTATAAAGCAATGACCGACTCATCTCGCCCATCCGCCTTTGAAGACCGTTACAGAATTTATCTTGACGAGTCGGGCGATCACGTTTATCGCGCCACAGAGGAAAGCGCCCATCGTTTTCTTGGTTTGCTGGGTTGCTGGTTTAACAATGCGGATTACCTCCATTTTCATGAGGCACTGGAAGATTTCAAAAAACGGCATTTTCATCACCATCCCGATAATCCTGTCATCCTGCATCGAGAAGACATCATCAACAAGCGCAAAGTATTCAAGATCTTGCAAGACGATCAAAAACGCGCCGAATTCGAAACCGACCTGTTGAATGTTATTCAATCTGCTGATTTCCGAGTTGTGGTCGTCGTGATTGATAAAGCCTCTCTGCGTGCTTCGTATGGCGAAGGCGCGGGTCATCCCTACCACATCGGGCTGGGTTTTCTCTTACAGCGTTTTGCAGGCTATCTCAACCGCGTCAACCGCCTCGGAGATGTGATGGCCGAAGCGCGCGGTGGAAACGAAGATATTTTACTTGCGGATTCATACACCCGCGTTTACGAGCGCGGTATTTGGGGCGTCACTTCGGCTGAATTTTTTCAGTCTGCTTTGACCTCCCGCCAGATAAAACTGCAGGGAAAGAAAGCTAATATCTCTGGCTTGCAACTGGCAGATTTAATCGCGCATCCTGCCAAACAGTGGGTTTTGCGCAATTATGGCTTGCTTGACGAATCTCCCGCCTCATTTGCCGAACGATTGATGAAAGCGGTTGAAGAAAAATTCAACCGCCAGTTGTACAACAACAGGCTCGAAGGGTATGGTTTTGTTCTTTACCCCAAAAAATAAAAGGGCCTCTTACGAGACCCTCTTACGCTCGCCCCTGCGGGCGATCCACCTCCGCTTAGCGGATTAATTATATTATATAACAGGACTTGTCGAAATTCCATTGCAATTTTGCCGAAAAATTCAACCACTACCATGAACTCAACCTTCACCTCCCTCGAAAACTTTGGACACTCCCTCAAAACCCAGTCCTACCTCATCCAACCGCAAGCCGCGGATGATATCTACGAAGCCTTCCGGCTCGCCAAAACGGAAGGCCTGACCGTCACCGCGCGTGGCGCGGGACGTAGTTATAACGATGCTTCGCTCAACGGCGGCGGGATCGTGTTGGACCTGACAGGGATGAACCAGATCCTCGAATGGGATCCAGCTACCGGCGTAGTGCGATGCGAACCGGGAGTCACGCTCCAGCAGTTGTGGTCGAAGATCCTGCCCGATGGCTGGTGGCCGCCGGTCGTCTCCGGCACGATGACCACCACGCTGGGCGGCTGCCTCGGCGCGAACATCCACGGCAAGAACAACTTTAAGATGGGGCCGATCGGTGAGCATGTCATTGAATTTACGGCCATCCTGCCGACCGGCGCTGAGGTGACCTGCACGCCCACCAAAAACGCGGACCTGTTCTACTCGATGATCAGCGGCCTGGGGATGTTGGGTGTGTTTACTTCGATCACGATGCGGATGAAGAAAGTGCAGTCCGGCCTGCTCGAAGTCCATGCCTGGCCAACCAAAACCCTGGTCCAGCACTTGCACGATATTGAAGAGAATGCTCCGCAGTACGATTACATCGTCGGCTGGCTGGATACGATCACCATCGGGCATGGGCAGATCCACGCAGCCAACTATCTGCACGAGGATGAGGATCCCAACGCGCAAAAGACGTTGCAGCTTTCCTACCAGCACCTGCCTGACCGCCTGTTCGGTGTGATGCCCAAGAGTCTGCTGCATTATTTCATGACGCCCTTCTTTAACAACCTGGGCGTGTGGGCCATCAACACCGGCAAATATATTACCGCATTGCCCCGGCATACCTTCCGCCAGAGTCACGCCGCCTTCCATTTTTTATTAGATTATGTCCCGCTGTGGGAGCTTTCTTATGGCCGCGGCGGACTCATCCAATACCAGTCGTTCCTGCCAAAAGAGACGGCGATCCAGGCCTGGAGCGAGATGCTGTCCATTGCCAGGAAGCGGAGCCTGCCCTCGTACCTCGGCGTGACCAAGCGTCACCGCCCCGACAAGTTCCTGCTCACCCACGCCGTGGACGGGTTTTCGCTGGCCCTCGATTTCAAAGTGACCGACGGCAACCGCGCCCGCCTGTCTGAGATGCTGCAGGAATATGACCGGATCGTGGTGGCGCATAGCGGGCGTTTCTACTTCGCCAAGAACAGTGAGACGACTGCCGAGACAGCCCGTCAGTTTTATGGTGATGAGACGATGGAGAAGTTCAAGAAGCTGAAGAAGCGCTGTGACCCCAACGGGCTGTTGGAATCAGACCTGTATCGCCGTATCTTTGGAT
>JAKANW010000777.1 GCA_021823555.1 Chloroflexota bacterium | reverse complement strand
CTGCCTTAGATGACTTTGCCGGCAACGCGCCGCTATCTGATGACCAGACCATGCTGGTGGTGCGCCGCGTTTAGGATTTACAACCTTTTTACATCCCGGCCATACCCCCATAACTTGACAATCTTATACTGACAGCATCTCAACAAAAGGAGACACTTCCATGAAAACGATGCTGTTCCAAAAGTCCCTGCTGGCGGCGTTGATCGCCGCCATGCTTCTGGCCTTGTTCCCATTGGCCGGCGCGTCCGCGGCCGGACTGTACGACACACCCACCCCTCCCGCACCGCAGCACAAAGGTCCGACCACCGAACGGATCGAGAATGCCTGGCAAAGATTGCTGCGAGCCTACGACCGTCTTGGCCGGCTCTCCGATCGGTCGGATGAACTCTTTGCCCGCGCCAACCGATTGATCACGGTCCTCAAAGCCATGGGTGCGAATACCACCAACTTGGAAGCCGCGCTCACCGATTTCGAGTCGGCGGTTCAGCAAGCCAAGCCAATCTACGCCAGTTGCGCGGACATCGTTAAATCCCATGCCGGATTCGATGCGAATGGCAAGGTGACCGACCGCGACCAAGCCATTCAAACCCTGCGCAGCCTCGGCTCCAAACTGCGCGAAATTCGCGACCTGTTGAAATCTAAAGGCCAAGCTCTGGTCGATCAGTGGAAGCCCATCCGCGATGCCCTTCATCCGTCTGTGACACCCGCGCCTGCTCCATAAACGATAATTCTCAACCAGGCTTTTGTCTGTCTCCCCTCGCCCTCGTGGTGGAGGGGAGACTTGTTCCAATTGCCTCAACCTGACGAACATGGCTACCAAACAAGCCCATCTGGGCTTAAAATCATTGAAATCCTAATTCACGAGGCGAACATGTCCACTCAGAAAATTATCTCCACGGAAAAAGCGCCCAAGGCGATTGGCCCCTACTCACAAGCCGTCCGTATCGAAAACATGGTTTTTACCGCCGGCCAGCTTGGTTTGGATCCTGCCACGATGGAACTGGTCGCGGGCGGTATTGAAGCGCAGACGCGCCAAGTGCTTAACAACCTCAAATACGTGCTCGAAGCCTCTGGCTCCAGTTTCAGCCGCGTTATCAAAACCACCGTCTTTTTGAGCGATATGGCGAACTTCGCGGCCATGAACGCGGTCTATGCCGAGTACTTCCCAGAGAATCCACCGGCGCGTTCCACCGTCGCTGTGGCCGCTCTCCCCAAAGGCGGACTGGTCGAAATTGAAGTGGTTGCCCTGTTTGGGTAATGCGGCTCCTGGCCTTCATCCGTTTTGATTGACGCGTCACCCGAAATGTCCTCCGACCTCATCCTGCTCGTTGACGACGAACCGCCCATCCTGCAGCTCGCGCAAATGTACCTCGAGCGCGATGGTTTTCGCGTCCAAACCGCATCTGATGGCGAGGCGGCGCTGGCCAATGTGGCGAGTCTGAGTCCCGCGCTGGTGGTACTCGATGTGATGCTTCCCAAACTGGATGGTTTTGAAGTCTGCCGCCGCTTGCGGATGCAGGAAAGCCCGGTCGCCATTCTGATGCTCACCGCCCGCGACGAAGACGTGGACAAGATCCTTGGCCTTGAGCTCGGCGCGGACGATTACCTGACCAAGCCCTTCAACCCGCGTGAACTCGTGGCGCGCGTTAAGGCTATTTTGCGGCGCGGCGAGCGGACAGCCAGACCAGATTCCGCTCCGCTGCACCTGGCCGATTTAACCATTGACCCGGCCAGCCGCGAGGTCCGCCTCGGCACGCGGACGATTGACCTGCGTACCCAGGAATTTGATTTACTCCTCGCCCTGGCGGAAGCGCGCGGCCGCGTGCTCACGCGCGAGCAGTTACTCCAACAGGCTTGGGGCTTTGACTTCTACGGCCAAACCCGCACGGTGGATGTGCATGTGGCGCACCTGCGCAAAAAATTGGAGGGTAGTTCGGTGAAGATCGAAACCATCACGGGCATTGGCTACAAATTGATCGTATAACTTTTCATGTTTTCCTCACTGCGCGCCCGCCTTTGGTTTACCTACGCCTTGTTAGTGCTTACAGCCTTGTCGGTTGTGGCGCTGGTGCTGTTGTTATACATCATCCGCAACCCACTGGCTTATCGGCAAACCTACGAGCGCGTGCTGGCCGCGCAAAAATTGATCAGCCGCCACACAACGGAATTAATATCCACTTCGGATCCCGGCCCGCTCAACCGCATCGCCGAGGCCTTCGACGTGCGCGTTGTTCTATACAACAAATCTGGAACGGTGTTGCGCGACACGATTTCCAGCTCGGATCCCCTGCCTTTGCCGCGCGAGGGGTTTTTTAAACGCAGGATTCCGTTCTCCCGCGATGTGAAAGGAAAAGTGTGGCTCTATGCGCGTTCGACCCTGTCGGATGGAACGATTTTGGTGGTGGCCGCGCCGCGTCCGCTCGTAGCGGGATTTTCGATTTTTGCGGATGAGCTGTTACCGCTGTTCCTGCAAGGCGGGGTGATCGCATTGTTGCTTTCGCTGGTGGTGGCCTTCGTGATTGCCCGCTGGGTGGCCGATCCGCTTCAGAAATTGTTGGCCGCGGCGCGTTCGGTCCCCTCGGGGGGGAGCACATCCATCGAACCACGCGGCCCGCGTGAGGTCCAGGATGTGATGCGGGCCTTCAATTCGATGGTGACGCGCGTCCAGTCCAGCCAAAAGTCGCAGCGCGAGTTCGTCGCCAACGTCTCGCACGAGTTGAAGACGCCGCTGACATCCATCCAGGGATTTGCCCAGGCCATTTCTGACGGCACAGCGGATACGCCCGAGGCGCGCCGG
>JAKANW010000776.1 GCA_021823555.1 Chloroflexota bacterium | reverse complement strand
GGCTCACGCGTGGTCAGGGATTGGAGCGCTAGGTTGGGCTTGATCAGCCACTGCACAAAGGGATCGTCCAAGTGGTTGGCCGTCCAGCGGATGTATTCGACCGCGATGCCTGCCAGCACGGGGATGAGCAGAATGCGGCTGACGAGTCTCCACAACATGGGCAAGGGACCGAGCGCCGTGAACACCAAGATTGAAAGCAGAACGAGCGTGAGCAGGAAGGCCGTCCCGCAGCGCGGATGCCGGAGCGAATATTTTGCCACCGATTCGGGCGTCAATTCCGCACCGGCTTCAAAGGCATTGATGGTCTTATGCTCCGCACCATGGTAGCCGAAAAGACGTTTGACATCCGGCATGAAGCCGATTGCCCAGATATAAGCGACCAACAGCAACAAACGAATCACACCTTCGAGCAAGTTGCCGGTCCATGTGGCTGCCGAGGTGGAGTGCATGAAGCGTTCCACCCAGCCGCCGACCGCGGCTGGGAACAGAAAGAAGAGGCCAATTCCAAACGCGAGCGACAGGCCCAAGGTCAGGTAAAGAGCGGGACCTTCGAGCTTTTCATCTTCGCCGGTTTGCGTGTTGGCTGAGATGGTCAGGGCGGTCATCCCCAATCCCAACGCGTCCCACAAAAGGATGAGGCCGCGCAGGAAAGGAATCTTGGTAATCTTGGAACGATACACCTTCGCCAGCGGATCGGTCTTCACGACGATTTTGCCGTCTGGTGAGCGCATAGCAATGGCAAAGGCTTTTTGCCCGCGCATCAACACGCCCTCGATCACGGCTTGTCCGCCGTAGGTGATGATTCGATCTTCTGCCATTTCTAAAGTTTCTTTCTCATTTCAACTGCTCTTCGGCTTTGCTCCGTTCAGAGCAATGAACTATTTCATGTTGTAAATAAAATGCACCAAGGAATCGATGCCTTTGTACCAGGTGGGCAGGTGCAGGCGTTCGTTCGGCGAATGGATTTGGTCGTCGGGCAGGCCAAAACCGGTCAGCACCGACTCGACGCCGACATATTCTTGCAAATGAACGACCACACCAATCGAGCCGCCTTCGCGGCGGAAGAGCGGCCGCTTGCCCCAGGTGCTCTCCAACGCATTAGCCATGGCTTGCACGCCCAGACTATTCACATCCGTAATCGCCCAACCGGAATGGTTCAGTTCCTCCAATTCCCAGCGGATATCCTTGGGCGCATTGGCTTTAAGATAAGCCTTCATCTGTTTGACCACCTCTTCCGGCGTCTGGTCCGGGACGAGGCGGCAGGAAATCTTCGCCATGGCGTAAGCTGGCAGGACGGTCTTGCTGCCCTTCCCGGTCCAGCCGGAGAGCAGGCCATTGACTTCGAGCGTCGGGCGCGCACCAATTCGTTCGCTGGGCGTGAAGGCGGGTTCGCCCCACAACATTTTCACGCCGGTCTGTTCGATGATTTCCTTCTTGGTGACCGGCGTACGGGCAAAGTCGGCGCGCTCGCGCTTACTCAAACGCCGGACGCTGTCGTAAAAACCGGGCAGGGTCACGCGGCCATTTTTGTCGTGCATCCCGGCCACCAACTCAGTCAACGCTTGGGCGGGATTGTGGATCACGCCGCCGTACAAACCGGAATGCAAGTCCTTATCCGGCCCGTAGACGCGCAACTCCAGATAACACAAGCCGCGCAGACCGTAGGTGATGGTCGGCAGGTCCGGCGAGGTCATGCCCGCATCAGGGTTGAGACAAATATCCGCCTTGAGCATGGCGGAGTGTTTCTTGATGAAGTCTTCAAGATGCTTCGAACCGACCTCTTCTTCGCCCTCGACCAGCCACTTCAAATTGACGGGCAGGCCGCTGGTACGCGTCACGGCTTCCACAGCCTTGAGCGAGGCCTGCACCTGGCCCTTCATATCCGATGCGCCGCGCCCGTAAAAGTAATCACCGCGCTGCACACCGTCAAAGGGTTGGCTTTTCCACAGTTCAAGTGGATCCACCGGCTGGACATCGTAATGTCCATAGATCATCACGGTCGGCGCGTCCTGGCCCGCGCCCATCCACTCGCCATAGACCACGGGATGTCCACCCGTTGGCATGACTTCCACCCGCGTCATGCCAAGCGAGCGCAACTGGCCCGCCACCCACTCGGCGGCGTGGGCCACATCATCTTTATATTCGTCGCTGGTCGAAACAGAGGGAATGGCTACGAACTCTTTCAACTCGGCCAAAAACCGTTCACGATTTTGGTGAGCATAATCCAGGGCATTTTGCAAATCGCTCATGACTTCTCCTCGATATTCAAATTTCCGTACATAAACCAAAATACATCTCGCGGAAAACCGCTTTGCAACTGTGCGTCCCACACGAACTCGCCGGGGATGAGTACGCTGCGCAAATAATTATCCATCGGATCAGACGTTTCGCCCAGCAAAGCAATAATAACGCGATGACGTACATTTTGCGAATATTGACGCGCCACGCCGCGCGGGTCGTGCTGGTAATCAGACAGGAAATTTTTCCACAACTCGCTTCGGGCGCGGACCTCGCGGCTGGCTTTCGTTTCCCAAGCCGACCGCCACTTCGCGCGGACCGCCTCCAAACGCGCGTCGAGCGAGGCGGTATCGGCCCGCCATCCGCGCAAACGCGCGCGGACGAGGAGCAGCCCACCCGGAGTCAGTTGCGTCAGGTCCGGCGTGGAGGCGCTTGCCGTCCAGTAGAGTTCTTTGGAAAGCAGGTATTGCTCCAGGTCATTCAATCCTGCTTCATAATAGGTGCGATCTTTTTCCGGGGTAGACATATTAGGGCGTTGGGGTAGGCGTCGGTTCCAGCGC
>JAKANW010000775.1 GCA_021823555.1 Chloroflexota bacterium | reverse complement strand
AGGCCGAGCGCGATGAAGCTCAGATAAACGATGACGAGCAAAATGTTGTACCAGGCCAACTGGCCGCCCCAACTCGTCCAATACAAATTGATGGGAGCGAACAGGCCGTTGAATGGCTCTATCAGCGGCAAAGCCAACAAGCCGCCCACCCAACCTGCCAGGAAGTGATTGGCGATGAAGCCGAACACAAAGCCGGGATCTTTCAGCGCGAATTGGAGCAGGACTTGTCCCAGACCCTTGCCTTCAAAGTTAAAGTTTTGCAGGTCGAGGTTGCCGGTATAGGCGTACTGGCTGGCAATGACCTTGTATTGAAACGGCGCGTCGAAGGTGAATTGGCCGGTCGCCAGGTAATTATGGGTCAACCAGGGCGTCACAGTGGCCAGCAACCCGAGCAAAAAGAAAGAGGAAAGAAGAAAGAAGGGTTTATTGCGCAGGCCAAAGACAAGCGCGGCCATCAGAAGGATGACCGGCAGCAAAAGTGCGGATTGGGTGCGCAATAACAACAGCACGCCAAACGCGCCGCCCGCGATCAATGCACTACGAACATCCTTCTTTTCCATCCAGCGCAGTGCAGACCAACAAGCCAGAAGCACCAACAGCAAAGTCGGTAGATCCACCAGCAGGGTGCGGGTGTTCGAGACGCGCGTGTCGGAGGAAACCAGGATGGTTGTCCATTCACGGAAGATCGCCAGCAGCGCAATGGTCACACCTGCGGCGCGGCTGTGTAATTTCTCGCCCAGCCAATACAGCATGAGTGGGATCCATGCGAGCACAAGAGTCTGCCCGACGATGATCCAGTCATAATGCTGGCCGAAGAGCAGGTGCAGGAAAGCCAGCAGGACGATATACAGCGGCCGAGTGGGAATATCGCCCTGATAGGGATGCCCAACCAACAGGCTTTGCGCCATCGAGTCGTAATAACCGGCGTCCGAATACGGGAAGGGCTGGTAGGTCGGCGGGTCCATCGAAACGTAGAAGCTGTTCTTGACCACGTCCATCGGGACGCTCAGCCAAATCGCAATGGTGATAAGGTAGAGAGCAAGAGGAAGGAGGAAAGAGGAAAGACGGGAAGTTGAATTTGCAGCGCGTGATGCAAAAAGGAATGTGGCAAGCCCGCCAAGCAGGGCGAGGGCCATTTGCCAACCTTGCACCGGGACCCCGGGTTCGCCCCAATAAGCCGGGTCGGAGGTCAGGCCAAGGCGGGTAAGAGAGATGAGCAGAAAAATGGAAAGAAGAAAGATGAAAGCAAAAAGAGTTGCAAACAGGAGCGCTTTGCGGGAAGCAAGGTTCTCCAAATGCAATCCATTTTTAACGGCAAGGAGGAAGATAACAGACTGAATAAAAAAGATAAAGAGATACGCCAGCAACGGCCAGGCCCGCTGGTAATATGGCAGGAGGCGCTCCGGGTTGAGATAACGCAAAAGGAACAGGAGCAGGCCAAAGGTCAGGGCCAGAAGCGCAAAAAATCCGATCCAACGCGGGCTGGCAAGGGCAGAGAGAAAATTTCTTAAACGGGAAGCGCGCAGGGCCAGGAAAATCCACAGGCAATCCAGGATGACCAGCGCACCTGCCAGGGCAAGCCGGGCGAAGGAAAATCCCAACAGCCCCCCCTCTGAGGGGATAGAGAAGAGCGCGACCAGTGCGGCCGCGCCCTCAAATGCAGCCAGCCAGAAAAACCACGGCCACCAGGTGGATGATGTTCTATCTGTCACGGAAAGGGATTGATTCCCGCCGGCTAAAACTGAAACCCGCCGCGGGCAGGCACAATTTTATAAGTGTAGTTTTTGACGTACGAAAACAGGCGCTCTTGCAGCGAACCCCAATCGCTCGTTGCCAGAACGTGGCGCGCCTGGGAGACATTCTCGGCCAGCAAAGCCACCTGGATTTGTGGATAGGAACCATACAACGTAGCCCAGGCTTCCGAGGGCTGCAAGCCAAGCCGCTGCACACCGGGTACAAACTCACCGATCACGAATTCGAAATATTCCTGCTCGTGTTCGGGAGCGATATCCCAGGTCATTAAAATCTTGACAGACATCTTATCCCGACTAACTCTTCTGGTAGTCCAATACCACCACGTGTGTCTCATCAGGTAAACCACTGCGAGTGACCTTGAGTGCGGGTTGCGTCTCCGGCTTGCCCAAGCCCATCTCTTTGATGAACTTGTTCAACGAGTCCAGCGATACTTTGACATCGGGCGTGGAATAGTGCATGGGCACGACGATGTTCGGCTCCAACAGGCTGATGACCTCCGCAGCTTTGGCCGCGTTCAGGCCGCCCCCGCCTCCCACCGGGACCAGGACTACGTTGACCGTACCCAGAGCCTCGATCTCCGCCTGGGAGGGAACCTGTTGAAGGTCTCCCAAATGGGCGACCGTGATCCCATCGTAATCGAATACATATAACGTGTTCCGCGGCGTGTCCTTCTTCTTTTTGGCCGCACCATCCGTCTGTACGCCTGTGATAAATACACTGCCAATCTCGAACTCACCAGGACCGTCAATCACGTGAGTTACGCCTTTGACCGCATCGGAATTGTTATGACCCGGCGCGTCATGGCTGATCGTGACGATCTCTGCCTTGAGTCTGAGCGGTTCATAACCGATGGTCTTGCTATCGAAAGGATCGGTCACCACCGTGGCAAAATTGCGCTCGGTGAGACGAAAACAGGAATGTCCGTACCAGGTAATTTCCATGAAAGAACCTCCGAGTGGCAATTATAATAGAGAAACCGATTCCCACATGCGCAGCCTGAAATTTCTCTTTGCTCTCTGGAAAGCCAACCTGCAAGCCGCCATGGAA
>JAKANW010000039.1 GCA_021823555.1 Chloroflexota bacterium | reverse complement strand
GGACCTGAAGTAGTCCACACCAAAGAGAGCCAACGCGGCCAGCAGACCGATCTGGCCCGCGCCATGGATGTGGGCATCTTCCTGCTTCTCGCGAGGCGCGAGGCGGAACGCGACGACGGCGATTACAATTAAAAGGGCAATAGAGAAAAGCATTTTTGCTACCTCGAAGCCTTATTCGGTCTCGAACGCTTTTTCAAGCAGAGTGAGCAGACCGAGCAAATGCTTGCGGGTGGACGGGTCGTAGCGCGTATCCTGACTGACCTTCACCTCTTCCTGCCGGACGGCGCGCACAATAAAGGCCGGGACGAACATGATGCGTCCGGCGGGGATGACTTCAAAATTCGTTATGGAGGTGCGGAGTTCCTGGTCGTCAAAGTACGGCAGGCTCAGGCTGAGGCCCCGGTTGAGGCTGCCAGCGGAGGCGCGTTCCTTGATGCGGGCAATGATCTGCCTGGTCTGATAGACCGCCAGGGCGCGTCCCTGGTCGACCAGTTGTCCCAGCATCCCATAGCGTTTCTTGCCATATTCCTGGTCGGCAGAGATGTAGGGCGCCAGGGCCACCGCCAGGAATAAGACTTCCATAAAGCGCTGCATGGAGCGGATGTGAGCGTTTGCCTCGTCCACCGACTTGACCAGCAATTCCCCGTTTTCGTCGAAAGCCACCCACTGCGGCAGGTAGAACTTGCGCGCGTACGGCACAAAGGGCACCTGCAGCTCGCCGCGCCCCTCTTCCTGCCTGCCTTCTTCTGCAATGGCATCTGTGGCGGCGGTAATGGCAGATTGTGGTTCTTCGCCCTGGGGGATGGAGGGGATGGTCTCATCCTCATCGGCCAGTCCGTATGTCACCGTTCGGCCAGCCGGAAGCAGGTTGTTGACCAGGTGCATCACTGTGGCATGGCGTAATAAACCGGCGGATACGGAAATAGCCCGGTCCGGCGATTGTTCCAGCTCAGCCAGCGCGTGGCGCAGTTCCTTGTAAATTTCCACTTTGCGCAAACGATTTAAGAAACTCCCCACCGAGTGAGCGCGCTGGTCTTGTGGGATCGTGACCTGCGCGGGTTGCTCCACATTTTCCAGCGTGCAGACCACCCGGTCCGGGAGGGAGAAGCGGATTTGCGGCTCTTTCTCAGTCACAGCCTCGGCAATCTGCTTCCCCTGCAATTCGAGAAAGCGTTGAATGATCGCCGGCTGCGCCGAGAACAAAGCCTGCTGGCGTTCATATTCTTCCGCCAGGCGATCAGACAGGTTCGCTCCGCCGGCATGAGCGGAGGCTTGCATAAAATTGATATCGGACATTTTTATCCTTCTTGGAAAAACCTTGAATGAGGTCGCGCTGCCAAGGGGATGGAATTCCCACATACGCAGCAGACTTGCTTCAAAAAAATAAAAAACGCGAATGATAACTTCAGGATTGTTGCGAAAACCTGTGCCAGAAATAAAGCAGGATGATCTCAACCAGGACAGAAGCGCCCAACAGGGTGGTATGCGCCCAATCCTTTGGCAGATTCACGATCTTGACCTGCAGCCACCAGAAGGCGAGCATGATGATGATCGAGACGAACCAGAAAAGCACCTCCGCGAGCGGGTTGCGCCGCGCCGCGCTGCCGGCGCGATACAAACCATCCAGGGTCCAGATGGGTGCGCCCGTGACCGCCAACGCCTGGTTCAGGGGCTTATGTCGGAGGCCGGTCTGCTGTTCGGCGGGACAGACGACCACATCGCCATCTGCCAGGATGTTCCTGACCTCACGGATCCAATCGCGGCCGAAACTGAGGCGGGTTTCGACGGGTACGCGGTCATCACGGGTGAGCGCGGCCAGCGTCGCCAGTCGGCGGCGCATGCCAGGCTCCTCGCGGATGTCTGTGCAAAGCGCGAGGAACAGGACGGCCAGGTGCGGAGGCGCAGCCATCTCCCAAATCTGCCGGGCGACCTCGACCTCGTCCGAATCAAGGTTCGAGACCAGGACGACAAGGCGTTGAGTGGGGACTACGTTTCGGCTGAGAGAAAGAACGGAAACGGAGGCAGGCTGAGGCTCCAGTTGCGAAGCGGGGCCTGCCTGATTCTGAACTTCGGATGCAGTTTGAATCAAGGAAGTTGCCATAAATCAGCGTTACTCTGATTTCATCATAGCAAACCGAAATAAAACGGCGACAAAGATTCCGGGCAATTCCATAAAGGACAAATAAAAAACGCCCTGGCTGGGGCGTTTTTGGTTTACAAAAAAGTTAGGTTACTCATCGGTGAGGAAGCGGTAGCCGATGCCAGGCTCGGTCAACAGATATTGTGGACGTTCGGGGTCCACTTCGAGTTTCTTGCGCAACTGGCGCATGTACACACGCAGGTATTCCAGGTGGTCGGCCTCTTCAGGGCCCCACACATTGGTTAGAATGCTCTGATGCGTCAGGACCCGGCCGGTATTGGTTACGAGATAAGCAAGCAATTTGAATTCGGTGGCGGTTAATTTGACTTCGACCTCATCACGCTTTACGATGTGCCGGGCCAGGTCTATGACCAGCCCACCAGTTTTAACCACCGTTTCCTTGCGTCCCTGCGCCTGGGCGGAATGGCGCAGGGCCACACGCACGCGCGCCAAAAGTTCTTCGATGCCAAAGGGTTTGCTGAGGTAATCATCGGCGCCTTTATCCAGCGCGGCAACCTTATCGCGTTCGCTGTCACGCACCGAAAGGATAATGATGGGAATCTGAGTCCACTCGCGCAGGCGGGCGCAGACTTCGATGCCGTCCATGTCGGGCAGGCCCAGGTCAAGGATGACAATATCCGGCGGGGTGGCAGCCGCCAACGCCAGGCCCTCTTCGCCGCGGCTGGCAGTGGTGACCCGGAATTTCTTCTCGGTCAGGATCGTGCGCATGGCACGCAGGATCTGAAGTTCATCATCAATCACAAGGATGTGAGGAGCGGCGCTCATGTTGTCTCGGATTCAACAGGTAGTTTGGGAGGCGGTGCGCCATCCCAGAGAAGCGGCAGGGTGAAGTTAAAAGCAAAACCATCCGGCAGGTTCTCAGCCCAGATGCGCCCGCCATGCGCTTCGATAATCCCTTTACAGATCGAAAGTCCCAGGCCGGTGCCGGTGACGCGATCGGCCGCGGTCACGCGGTAGAACTTGTCGAAGATGCGGTCAAGATGCTCCTCAGGCACGGGCGGGCCTTGGTTGCTGACCTGGACAAGCAAAGTGGTCTCGTCCTGTTTGCGGGCCGAGATGCAGATCGTGGTGGAAGGCGGCGCGTACTTCAGGCTGTTGCTGACAAGGTTGGCAAACACCTGTTCCATTTGAACATAGTCCACCGGCACAAAAGGCAGGTCTTCGGGCAGGTCAACTTCCAACGTATGATCGCTGGTCGCCTGCCGCAAACGGGAGAGGACGCTGCCAACGATTTCCGAGATCAAATTCCATTGCCGGGACGGTTTGAGCGCGCCGGCTTCGATGCGCGACATATCCAACAGGTTGCCCACCAGGCGGTTCAGGTGGTCGGCTTCATCGTCCACCGCGGCCAGCAGATCTTCGCGGGCAGAGGACTCCCACGCCACCTCCCCGCTCCGCAGGCTGGTGACCGCCGCTTTGATGGTAGCCAATGGTGTACGCAGCTCATGCGAAACCGAGGAGAGCAGGGCAGACTTCAAACGGTCGCTCTCTTCCAGGACCCGGGCGCGGGTCTCCGTTTGCGAGAGCCAGGCGCGTTCGAGAGCCATCGCGCCCTGACTGGCGAAGGTGTGCAACAGGCGTTCCTCGGAGGGTTGAAGCAGCGGTCCGGCGCGCCACAGGCGGATCTCCCCAAAGCGGCCGCGCGCCGTCTGAAGCGGGACCACCCATTCGGGCGGACGAACCGGTTGGGTCGCCTGCTGCGGGAGAAAGTGGACAACCTTTTGAGATTCGGCGCGAGGCAGCACATCCAATTCCACACACTCGGCCTGAAAAGTTTGCAGGGTCTGTTCAGCCATAATGCGGACAATGGCCCGCTCATCCTGCAAACCAGCCAGGGCAATACTCAATTCGTACAGGCGGGTGGCTTCGCGCTCGCGGGCAGTGGCGGCGGCCAGCCCGGCTTGCGCCCGTCCAACCAGTTGGCTGATCACTACGGCAACGATGAAGAAGACCATCAGGACAAACACATCGTCTGTCCGGTGGACGGCCAGGGTGTAATAAGGTTGGATGAAGAAATAGTTGAACGAAAGGAACGCACATAAAGCGCTCAAAATGCCCGCTCCCAATCCCCAATAGGCGGTGCTAAAACCAACCGGCAACAAGTAGAGCAGGGCGATCAGCGGAGTATCCAGCGCATCACGCAGGAAGAAAAGGATTCCCGTTGTGACGGCGATGGTGAGGACAGCCAACAGATATTGCAAAACCAGGCGGGTGGAGAGCAGCAGGCGGGACATTTTGATAACCTTCCTTACATCACATCAAGCTCTCCAACAAGGCAGCTTCTTCTTTGTCATTTCTCACCTCCCCATCCAGCCAGGCCGCGCGCAGATGCCATAACACATGCCGGTAGCGCGGACCCGGCGGCAGGCCGCGCGCTCTCAGATCGTCGCCGGTGATGCGCGGCTGGATATGACGCCAGACGGCCAGATACTCCTCCAGGGCAGGCTGCGTGGTGCGCAGGTACACAGCATAGACAGACAATGGCGGTACTTTATCGAGGCGGAAAGTCCATTCGCTGGGCGAGGCATCGGCCAGCACAGGAACGTCTGCCAACAGGGCCGCGGCTGTGAACACAGATTTCGCCAGGTCGGCTGTGAAAGCCAGCCGGCCGCGCAAAGCAGGCAGGCTCTTTGCTGGCATATCCATGAACCAGAGCAAATAACCCAGTTTGCGGCGGTCCATTTCCAGGCCAAGCGCGGGAGCGGGCCGGGAATCAAGCAGCGCCGCAAAGCCAGGCTCAGGAATCGGCAGGGTAGCGTCCACTGCAGAAAGCAAGCCCAGGTCCGCGGCTTCCTCCAGCATGGAGATGGCATTCGGTTCATCAAAAATCAAATCGAATTCATGGCGCAGGCGTTCACCGCTTAATTGGGAGAGAACTGCACGCGACTCGTCATTGATGAGTCCCACGGTCCCAGACTCGATTTGAAAGTCATAGCGCCTCGCGTAGCGGATGGCGCGCAGCAAACGGGTGGGATCGTCCACGAAGGAACATGGATGCAATACCCGGATCCGACCGCGCGCCAGGTCGCGCTGGCCTTTGAGGGGGTCGAGCAATTCGCCAAAATGATCCCCGTCCAGACGCAAGGCCATGGCATTGATGCTAAAGTCGCGGCGGTGGAGATCCTCTGCAATAGTGGCAGGCTTGACCGTTGGCAGCGCGCCGGGGCGCTGGTAGGTTTCCGTGCGGGCGGTGGCAAAGTCCAGCGCACCGGAATCACGCGCCAGCTCAGGAGGCAGAAACCAAGTGGCAGTGCCGAAACTGGGATGGGCAGTCACCTTGCCGCCGTGGAGCTTGGCCAACGAGCGGGCCAGCTTGATGGCATCGCCCTCAACGACCAGGTCAAAGTCGTTGACCGGGCGCTCCAGCAGCAGGTCGCGCACGAAGCCACCCACAATGTAGAGCGGCAAGCCGAGATTCTCAGAGTAGGCGGCGATGCGTCGAAGCAGGGCCAATTGTCGGGGCGAGAGGATGCGCTCGTTCTCGAGCAGATGTCGAATGGAAGAGGATGTATCCATGTTCACTGGGTCAATTGCCTGGAACGCTCATAGGCCTTGGCGGCATAGTCCGTCTTCCCATCGCGCGCCAGGGCATCGCCCAGCACCTTCCAGACTTTGGCGTCATGGGGAAACACGCGCACCACCTGGGACAAATCCTGAACGACAGTATCCAGCAGTTTGCCGCTCTCGATTAAATGAGAATACGCATGCAAGGCTTGCGTGAGATCGTTCTTGCTCACGCCGCGGCGGGCGATTTTCAAGATTGGATCTACCGTAACAGGCAAGGTTTTCACAGGTTCCACGGCAGGACGGGAATCAGGAATACGTGCATGTACCGGCGCGATATTGGGCGACTCCGGTTCAGGTGATTCCACTTTAGGCGGTTCCTCGGTCAGTGGAGCCGCGACATGCGGCAACTTGGAGAGGATGACCGGATCAATCGAACGAGTTGTCGGCCGCGAGGCGACAGGCATCGTACTGGGCGCTTCGGACTCCGCCCGAGCTTGTTCCCGTTTCGAGAACAGGACGCGCCTCGACACGGCGTGTGTCGGCTCCAGCATATCAGTCAATCCATCCCCCAAAAGGTTCCAACTGATGCCGAACAGCACAATCGCCAGAGTGACCGGCAGGAAAACCCACCAGTTGGCAAAGAGATCGCCGCCCGGCCCAATGACCCAGTTGCGTCCCATCGAAAGCAGAATGCCCCATGCAGATTGTCCGCCCAGGCCGATAAAGGTAATGGTGGCCTGCAAGATAACGGAACTGCCCACGTCACGGGCGGTCAGTACCATGGCCGGGCCGATGGAATTGGGGATGAGGTGGCGGCGAATGATCCAGAACGGCCCGCCGCCCAGGGAGCGGGTGGCCTGGATAAAATCGGTGTTCTTCAATGTGATGACCAATGTGTTGACGATGCGGGCAATCGGCATCCACGAGAAGAGGATCAATGCAACCAAGATCGGATCTACCCTGAGCAGGAAAGCGGCAAAGGGCGGCGGCGTGAACTGAAAGTCCACCACCCGACCGTGGAGATCCGAGTTGAACCAGAACGTGCCGCCCATGGCATTGATGGTCACTGCCACCATCTGTTGGAGAAAGACCACGCCCGCCAGCACCGGGAAGGTGAGGAAGGCGTCGGCAATGCGCATCAGCAGGTTGTTAATCCAACCGCCTGCATAACCGGAGACCGCGCCGAACAGCACGCCGAAGGCAAAGGCGCCCAACGCCACCAACAGGCCAAACTGCATGGCATCGCGTGCGCCCCACACGAGCGTGTGTAATACATCATACTGGCCCGGCAACGTACCGAGGATGGCGTTTGCGCTCGGTGGATGCGGCGTCAAGTCTGTGGCGCGGCCTACCTGCTTGAAGGAGCCGACGGTCTTTTTGTCGACCGGGGAAAGCAGGGGCGCTGCCAGCGCGACAAATACAAAAGCCAACACGAGCACCAGTCCGAGCCAGTTTTGCCAGTGTGAGAGGAAGCGGTGCAAGGACCTCATGCTTTGAGCACCTCCTCCCGCACGCGTGGATCAAAGATTGCCTGCGCCACGTCCAAGATGAACATCAAGCCAATGACCATAATAACGCTGTACACAGCGAAGCCAAGTGTGGCGGGTGCATCGGGGGAACTGCTCATCGCAATGACGATCACGTTAGAGATCCCTGTCAGGCCAAAGATGATCTCCACCACGAAGATACCGGTCACAACGCTGGCAGCGGAGAGAGCGATGGTCGTCAGGGAGGGCGCCAGGATGGCGCGTAAAGCGTGACGCCAGATCAGGCGGCGCTCGTTCACACCGCGCGCCCGCGCTGAAACGATATATTCCTTATTCCGCTCACCCAACACTGTGGCCCGCGTAATCCGGCCCAGCGTGGCCCAGTGGAACATGGACAGCGTCAATACAGGCAGGACAAGATGGCGCAGGGCATCCAGGAAGATATCAAAGCGGTGATTAAGCAGACTGTCAATGGTCAGGAAGCCTGTGTAGTTTACAAAGGAAGCCTTGCTGATCTCGATACCGGTCAGTACATCCACCCGTCCCGGGCCAAACCAATCCAGTTTGACGTAAAAGATCGAGAGCAGGATCATGGAGAAGATGAACGGTGGCATGGAAGTCCCGAAGAAAGCCGTCAGACGAAAGATGGCATCGAAGGGACGACCAGCCCGCCAGCCTGCCAGCAGTCCGCTGGCCAGGCCAAATGGGATGAGCAACAGGAGAGAATAGAGCGCCAGTTCCAGAGTCACGGGAGTGCGCTTGAGCAGCGCTGGCAGCACATCTTCCCGCAGCGTCGGGCTATACCCCCACGAACCACTCACCAGAGACTTTACCCAATACGCATACTGCACCAGATACGGTTCGTCCAGGTGATTGTTCTTGATGACTGTTTTGATATAGTTTTCAGTGATATTTTCACCACCCTTGCCCGGCGGCACATATAGCGTGGCACGCGCCTCCGGCGGCGTCAACATCACGCCTGCATACAACACCATCGTGATGATGACCAGCGAAACCAGCATGGCGAACAGACGGCGGATAACAAATTGCAGGAAGGGAGGCATGGTATCCTTAAAGAGTATTTTACCCCACGACAAGAGAAACTCCCGAATGGCAATTAAGACGCGATTGCCTTAATCAATTTCATAAATTCCTTTACTATTTCAGGATCGAATTCCTTCCCAGCCTGTTCCTGGATATAGGCAGTGGCTTGATCGCGATCCCGGGCAGGCCGGTACGGGCGATCATATTGAAGCACAGTCCAGACTTTCACTACGGCAAAGATGCGCGCGTCCAGCGGGATTTCGTTTCCCTTTAATCCACGCGGGTAACCGCTGCCATCCCATCTCTCGTGATAACAGTAAGGGATATTCATCGCAGGTCGAAGATAAACCACTGATTGCAGCAAATCAAAAGCGTAAGCAGGATGATATTCAACTGCTTGCCGTTCCTCTTCCGAAAGAGGGCCGGGCTTAAATAGGATGTTGTCGGGAAGCGCCAATTTCCCAATATCATGCAGGAGCACGCCTCGATATATATGAGCCATTTCCGACTCAGGAAGCCCCATCCGGCGCGCCATTTCAAGGGTCAAACTGGAGAGGGATTGGATCGAGGTCTCAGGTTCGCGCTGGCGCATTAGAATAATACGGGCCCAGCCTTCAATTGCCTCATCATAGGCCACCACCAATTCAGTAAATGAACGCTGCATATCATTGAACAAACTGGCGTCTTCCACCGCAATCGCGGCCCGACGAGCAAGAGTTTCAAAGAAGCTTATCCACTCAGGATCTGGATCAAACGGGCGACGAAAATACAATTCCAGAACACCTTTGAGTTGTCCCTTTGCAACCAACGGAACGGCAAACATGGAGACAAAGTCCTCACCGGCAATTCGCTCCGGATGGGACAGAGCCACCTGCGAAGAGGTTAGATCGTGAACACTGACCACTATTCGTTCCAGCGCGGCCATCCCGGCGTGATCCTCTCCAAGCAATAACGGGATCCGCCGGATCGCGCGCCCGCGAAAGCCTCGTCCGGCCGCATATTCCAGCATTTGCAGATGTGAGTTCAGGAGCAGGACATCCACAGCGTCGGCCTGTAAGTACATCAAAATTTGAGCCACAAGTAAATTGAGAGTCACCTGCAGGTCCAGGCTCGAAGCGATTGCAGCGTCAATATTCGATAAGACAGTCAACTGATGAAGCCTGTGCTCTGTCTTCTGATAAAGGCGGACGTGTTCAAGCATCAATGCAGAACGGGACGCAATCAATTCAATTAACCGCAAATCGTCTGCACCATAGGCCTCCGGTTCCTGGCTTTGTAAATCCACAGCGCCTAAAACACGATTCTCGCCCGTTCGCAGAGGCACAACCAATTCGGAGCGCGCCCTTTCCCAACCAGATATATAATCGGGCGACAAACTTACCTCTCCCAGAAGAATGGACGATTGAGTACGTATTGACTTGGCAATAACGCCTGGGCCTTTAGTCGTTAGAAGAGTCTCTTGCATCTCATCCACAAACGGCCCGGCAAAGGCTCCGCGCTCCAGTGTAAGTTCGTCATCCTTCACCAACCAGATACTGCAATTCGAGTTATTGAATTCCGAGGAAAGCAGGTCGGCGATCGAACGGCAAAGAGCAGGAATGTCACTGGATACCCCTGCCAACAGGGTGGTCGAGGCGCTTGATAACCGGTCCAGTTCACGATTGCGATCTCCAATTTGGGCAAAAAGACGCGCATTATAAAGCGCGCTGGCCACCTGTTCAGCCAGAAGGGATAGGAAACGCAGATCGTTGTCATCAAATCGGCGAGACGGATCAGATGCTTCAACGCCGAGGATACCGATAAGATTCCCACGAAACAACATCGGCACTTCCAGTACAGACAATGCGGAAAGATCGTCATAGACTCCGGCGCGGTGTTCCCAGGTGCTGTAATCGTTCACGACCATCGGTTGGCGGGATTGCGCCACGCGTCCTGCCAGCCCCTCTCCCAACTTCAAAATCACACCCGGTTTCAGCTTCCCACTGGAGGCAACAGATAATTCAAGCTCCTCCCTATTTTCATCATACAAATAAATGAATGAATTGGATATTTGTGGAATATTGGACGCCTTTTCCATAACAAACGATAAAAGAGACGGCAAATCTCTGCGAGACATCAATTCACCGGCGATCTGGTATAACCCCTCAAACTGATCAGCTCGACGGCGCGCTTCGTTCAACAGGTGGATTTTCTCCAAAGCCAAAGCAGCTTGTCCAGCCAACAAACTCACCAACTGAATTTCATCCTCAATCCACGAGTGTGGCTTGACATCGAATACCAATAAACATCCACGCATGCCGGAATTGGTGGCAAACGGCTCCATGACGAACGAATGGATATTTTCCCGCCGCCGCAAGTCGGGCATATAACGATCTTTCGATAGCGCATTGGCCACCACAGGACCATGATGTTCAAGCATTCCTTTGGCTACAGCACCCTGAAACTCGTCCATTAAATGTTCGGGGCGTTCAAATCCATGAGTGGTAATCTTATAACAAGGAGGGACCCCTTCCACAGTCACAATACTTGCCTTGGGAACTTTCAGCAGAGCCGCAGTGCGCTTGCAGACCAAATCCAAAATCCCTTGCGCATTCTCGGAAGCCATAATTTCCCGGTCAATCTCTGCCAGTGAATGAAGGGCTACCACCTTTTCTTCCAAAGCCATTTCGGCTCGCCGCCGATCCGTAATATCTTCCACAACCGATTCAAAATAGAGAAGATTCCCAGCTTCGTCTTTGACCGCTCGAGAACTTTCCCTGATGTAAATCGTCGAGTCGTCCGCCCTCCTCCAGGCAGATTCAAAGCCGCGGACTTCACCTTGCTTTTCGATTTGGGCAACAAAATCCCGGCGTGAAAATCCTTCTGCATATCCATCCTTCTCCAAGTCGAGTTTTTGGAGTTCAGCGAAATTCTTATAACCCAGCATACGGATCAAGGCTGGGTTCGCCAGCAGAATTTTTCCGTCTGGCGTGGCGCGCACCAATCCCACAGAGGCGTTTTCGAATACGCCGCGATATCTTTCTTCACTGTCCTGAAGAGCATCATAGGTTCTCTTCCGCTGGATCACCATGGCGACCTGCGAGGAGACGAACTCCAGCATACGCTTTTCATCCTCGCCATAAGCAGTCTGATCATGGTAATGTTGTACAACCATAACGCCAATGGGAATCTGGTCAACAATCAGCGGCACCCCTAACCAAATTTCAGAAGCCGGGCCAATGGCATCCACCTCGCCGTCGAGGGCCATTCTCTCCTGTTCATCCTTGACACACAATAAAGACTCGCCAGTCCTGAGCACGTATTCGGTGAGTCCTCGTCCAACCTTGAAAGATGTCTCTGGCAATATTTCCACTTCGTCCACAAAATACGGATAGCTGATGACATTCTGCTCCGGGTCATACAAAGAAATATAAAAGTTTTCCGCTGGCATCACCTGTGCAATAATCTTATGAATTTGTGGCAGCAAAGAATCCAAAGAATCGGCTTGGTCCGCTGCCGCCGCGATCTGATATACCGCATCCCGCAATACATCAACCTGTCCACCCCTTTCGGGTAGCCTTTCAGTTTGTCGCGTACGCGCCAGAACAGATTTCAATACGAACGGCAAACGACGGAGTTGCGCTTGCGTCGTCAAAACATAATCCGCCGCCGCTCCATCTTCCAATAACTCAAGCGCCTCTTTTTCGGACCGAGGATTAACCAACAGAACAACCGGCATCCCCACCCCAGCCTGGAGCTTGCGCCGCAGACCCGCCACATCCAGGCCGGCAACTAGAAGATCCCCCATCCCCGGTTTTGATTTGACGGACAGTGTCTTAAGGGTCACCATCCGCTCAACCAAAAAACTTTCTTGCGCCCCCCCCAACGCACGCAAGATGGACGCCTCATACGAGGAAGATTTCTTTAATACCAGCAAAATCCTGGCCGGGCTTTTCGTTAATTCCATGGTATTGAATAGTCCAATAATACGCTAAATACGGGAGACAGGGGATTAAAAGAAAATTCCAATTTCAGGATTCATTCCACCCAGGGCAATCGCATCTAAATTGAGGTAAAACTGGCTATCCCGTAGGAGGTAGCCATGCCCAAGAAGCCACTGGAAGCGATTGAGGAACATTTTAGCAAGGTCACGGATCC
>JAKANW010000774.1 GCA_021823555.1 Chloroflexota bacterium | reverse complement strand
GCCGCGCAAGACCTTCTCGATGGGCGAGGCGCGTGAAAAACGCTTCTACATGGAAGCGCGCGAAATTTCGTAATTGTGTGCGTCGCACCTGCCCCCTGGATTGAATCCATTAACGGGATTGGCCCTCGCTGGAGCCGATCCCGTTTTATATAGTCCCCAAAGGGGATGCTATGCGACGCATTGCCTCTGCAAAATCTGGGGGATAGGGTGCGGTGAAAGTCACCCGTTCATTGGTTTCAGGATGCGTAAAAGTTAATGAGTAAGCGTGCAGCGCGGGCCGCGCGATGAGATCCGTTTCGGGCGCGCTGTACAGGAGGTCGCCCAGCAGGGGATAGCCCAACGCATAGGCGTGGACGCGGATCTGGTGCGTTCTCCCCGTCATCGGCCTCGCTTCGAGCAGGACATTGGCCTGTCCCCGTTTCAGGACTTTGAGTCTCGTCTCAGAGCGGAGTCCGTTCTTGTTGTCCACCATCGTACGGTGCTTGTGACCGACGTTGGCGCGCAGCGGGAACTTGGTGATCTTCTCATCCCAGGGTGGGACGCCGATCGTGATGGCGTGATAGACTTTCTCGATGTCGTGTTTCTCGAACTGGATGTTAAGTGAACGGTGAGCTTCCGCATTTTTGGCGAAGACCATCACACCGCTGGTGAACTTGTCGAGACGGTGGACAACGAAAATTTTCTCGAATTGTTCATCGAGCATTTTGACAACGTAGGGCGCGTCAGGTTCCCAACCGTCAGGCAACACGGACAGTCCCGCGGGCTTGTTGAGGACAAGGATGTGATCGTCGGAGTGGATGATTTGCATGAAAACGATTTAACCACAGATGAACACGGATGAACATGGATGGTAGATGGATAATCCAACTTCCATCTATCTTTTTGGCTCATATCGGGTTTCAAGGATGTCATTCCAAAATGGCGCATTTTCTAGGGAAGCAGGCGTCGAAAACGGACCACCTCCTTGAAACCAATTAAGAGCCGCTCTTTTTTTCTATTTTACTCATCGCAAACTCTGCCAGCGCGGTGATGGTCAGCGACGGGTTGACGCCTGGGTTGGCGGGCATGATCGAGCCGTCAATGATGTACATGCCGGGATAATTATGTACTTCAAAGTTTTCGTTTACCACACCTTCACTTGAATCTTTTCCAATTGGTGCGCCGCCTAAAATGTGAGCAGTGGTCGGCAGTCCCAAAAGATTTTCGCCGATCGAACCAAGCGCCACGCCGTCCGTGCGCCTGGCAAACTCACGCGTCAACTCGTGCGAGCCTTTCACCTGCGCGTGAATCTTATAGCCAGGTTCCTCCTCCGCCACCATGCCGCGGCGGAAGAGCGTGAAGAGACTGCGTCCCATGCGGAAGCGCATGCGGTTGTCGGCGTGCTGCATGACCAGCAAAATTGTCACGTTGTGCGCCCAGCCTGGCAAGACTAATGCTTTTAAGAAATCCAGCGGATGGGTCAGCGCCCAACCGGCAAAACGCAGCAAGCGCACCGGCACGCTCACATCCGTGTCAATCAGCGGCGCGGCCAGGTAGCGCATCAGCGATGAGCCATCCGGGTAGCGTACCGGCTCCACGCGCGTGATCTCATCGTGGTTGTAGATGGATGAGATCGAAACGCCCTCCGAATAGTTGATGTCCGATTTTCGGGCGACCGAGCCGAGCAGGGCCTCGGAGTTGGTCCGTACCATGTCGCCGAGACGCGGCGAGAGATTCGGCAGGGACTTTTTCTCATCGCGCAGAATCAGGAGCAGGTGGATCGTTCCCATTACGCCCGCAGACAGGATCACGCGTCTGGCCTGGACCCGCTGCGGATCCCGATTAAGAAGCGATGTTGAATGCTGGTAGGTGATCTCGTAGCCCTCCCTCACCCCAACCCCTCTCCCATCGGGAGAGGGACTCAGGGTGAGGGGTTTAATGTCCACCACTTCCGCCTCCGCAATAATTTTTGCCCCATTCTTCTCGGCGAAATACAGATAATTCTTTGGCAGAGTGTTCTTGGCGTTGTAGCGGCATCCCACCATGCACCCGCCGCAGTGACTGCATCCCGCGCGCTCGGGGCCTTCGCCGCCGAAATAGGGATCGGGCGCTGTGACGCCTTCCGCACCGAAGTATGCGCCCACGTCCGTGGCGCGGAAAGTGTGACCCATACTGCGCTCCTCGGCGAATTGTTGGAGCAGATGATCGGCCTTCCACAGTTTGGGGTTGCGCGCCGCGCCGAGCATGCGCTTGGCGGTTTCGTAGTGCGGTTGGAGCAGTTGCCCCCACGGCAGGGGAGTGTTCCACGCCGGGGTGGTAAAGGTCTCGCCGGTGGGGACTTCGAGCACGTTGGCGTAGCCGAGACTCCCTCCGCCCACGCCCGCGCCGTGCAGCACCATCACGCCTTTGAGGATGCTGATCTGTAAAATTCCATGCGCGCGCAGGGATGGCAGCCAGAGATATTTCCAGTATTGCCAGTTGGTTTTGGCGAAGTCGTTATCGTTGTAACGTTTGCCCTTTTCAAGGACAAGAACGGAATAACCCTTTTCGGTCAATCGCATGGCCGATACGCTGCCCCCAAAGCCGCTTCCGATAATAACGTAGTCGTAGGTTTTTTCAGGCATTCAGCACACAGCTTTCAGCGGTCAGCGCGGATGGTTTTTAGAAGCGAAGCAAGCCTTCGTTCGACTTCTTCAACTTTACTTTTGTATACTCCCAATGCCAATTGGTGAGCCTTTTCCCAAACCTTGAGTCGACGGGAATCCTTCATCGGTTCATCCTTTGCCCTAAATTTTTTTCGATTATACCCAGCATTCAAAGAGG
>JAKANW010000038.1 GCA_021823555.1 Chloroflexota bacterium | reverse complement strand
CAGCCTGATGGTCCGCAAGGGACTGTTGCAGAAGCTGGACAAGAGCAAGTTGACGGTCATGAATAACTTCGACCCCAACTATCTTAACCTGGCCTTTGACCCGGGCAACGAATACACCCTTCCGTATGAGGCTGGCACCGACGCCATCGTTTACAATGCCGATAAGGTCAAGGATGTCCCGAAGTCATGGGCCGACATGTGGAATCCTGCCTACGCCGGTAGAATGGTCTTCCTGGATGACTCGCGTTCTGTCATCGGCTTGACGTTGTTGACGTTGGGCTACGACGTGAACACCAAGGACCCCGCCCAACTTGACCAGGCTAAAGCCAAACTGGCCCAGTTGGTCCCGAACATCAAGTTGTTTGACAGCGACAGCCCGAAGACAGCCCTGATCGCTGGCGACGTTGATTTGGGCATGACCTGGACAGGCGAGGCTTTTGTGGCGCATCAGGAGAATCCGGCCATTCAGTACGTTTACCCGACTGAGGGCGCCATCCTGTGGCAGGATAACTATGCCATCCCGGCCACCGCGCCGCACGCAGACGCCGCCTATGCCTGGATCAACTACACCATGCAAGGCAATGTCTTCTGGATGATGCTGCGCGATTTCCCGTACACCAACCCGGATAAGGCTGCGTTGGATTTCGCCAAGGGCAATCCGATGCCTGTAAAAGACTCAAATGGCGTGGATACCACCCTGGGCGCTCTCTACGATGCCTATATGAATTCGCCGATTACCAATACGCCCCCGGACGTACTCAAAGCCGGCCATCGTATTGATGATGTCGGTGACGCACTTCCGCTCTACGACAAGATTTGGACGGAAGTCAAAGGCGGACAATAACCCTTCAAGTTCAAAAATCCCCGGCTCGGCCAGCCGGGGATTTTTGGTTAATCTGAAAGTTATGACCATCCCACGGGCTGGGTTCACACACACCGGCCTGAATTCAGAGAACCTGCGGGATGTTTTACACAAACGAAGTAAGTGATTTTGGTGAACGTCAATAGTTACTCCGAAATGCTCAATTGTCAGCTACACTGGGATCGTTGAATAGCCTGCAGCAGCGACGAACTATCAGCCGTGTCCTGCCCCAATTCCCAGATCATCACCCCACCGAATCCGTTTTGCCGGGCGTAACAGGTCTTGCGCTGGATGGTCTGGATGCCGTTGAAGAAGATGCCGCTCATCTCGTCCAGCGCGGGCATGGGATGAAATTTCTCCACGATATCGGCGTACGAATAGGCATTTTCCGTGTTGGCGATTTCCCGGCCATAAAATGGGACGCCCAGCACCAGTTTCTCTTTTGGCAAACCGGCGGATACAAAAGTATTCAAGTCGGCTACAGCCTGTGTGTAAGTGGAGTGACGCGGGCCGCGGTCGTATGACATGACGTGGATGCGGTCCACGACCGCGAAAGGCGCCAGCGGAAATTCAAAATCTGGTGAGAGCGCCACGCTGAGAAGCAGTCCCTTCGGCTGGAAGTTCGCCTGTACCTCCTGGAGCAACAGGATGTAATCCTGGAATTGCGTTTCGTCTTGCGGAAATTCCCAATCGAAATCCGCGCCGTTCAATTTGTTCGCGTGGATGTATTCCGCCAAGCTCTCCACAAAATGGCTGCGTGTTCCAACCTGTGAAGTCATGGCCGCGAAACCATCCGACCGCTGCCAGCCGCCGATGGATAGGAGGAGGCGCATCCCGAAGCGCGCTTGCATCTCGTGCAGTTTGCCCAGTACGTTTTCATTCAGGCGGCTCGCATCGAGCGTCCCATCGGCGCGCGGCTCGGCGGAGAAGTAGATGATGTCGGTCAGGCGGCTGCCCCAGTTCGCGTTCGCGTCGCGGTAATCGGGCAGGTATCCGATCACGGCGAAAGGGGGTGGGGGAGTGGACGCGGGGATGGGCGAAGCCGTCGGAACGGGAGCAGGTGAAGGCGTGGTTCGAAGCGGAGTTTGTCCTGTGCAGGAAACCAGCAGGAGCAGGGTCAACAAGACGGGCGTGATTCGCATATCCGCCATTATAATAAAGCTATGCCCACTTCAACGGATTTGATCCTGGTCTGCTTGCTGCCCACGCTGCGGGATTTGGAGATCGCGCGGCTGCTGGGCTGGTACCGCATCCCGCTGCGTTCCGCCCCCAAAGTTGTGGCCGTGGACTACCTGGCGTTTTACCAGCCCGCGGCTTTCGGCAAGCATGGCGGACAGATCGAGTTCATCGCCAAGGTGCGCGGCCACGAATTGACCACGCGCGGCGAGTTGTTGAAGGACGAGGCGAATCACCCGCGCGCGCACGAAGAGTATTACAAGATCCAATTGGGCGGGCTGGAGAAATTGCCCCGGCCGATCCAGACCGATAAATGGAAACGCCTGACATTTCTTTATACCACGGGGGAGTATCTGTCGAACGCCAGCATCCTGAACGATCTGGTGGTGCAGAATGAGGAGCGCGCCCTGTTGTGGCGCAGTTTGCGCGAACGCGCTGAGAATGAGCAACTATATCAAACCGACCTGCCCGCAGCCGACATCCCGCCGGAGGTGTTGATGGCCTTGTTGGGGATCAAGGATGCGCCCGGCGCATACGACCCGGCGGATTTGGATTGAATGAAGTGACGCGGGAGGCGTCCCGCCCTACGATTTACAATCCCCAGAAGAAGTGCAGGCCCAATAATATCGCGGGAAAGAGCAGCAGGGTCAGCAGCCAGCCCACACGGAAGAAATCCTTGAACGTATAACCGCCGGAACCCATCACGATCACGTTGACCGGATGGCCGATGGGAGTGGGGAAGGCCAGCGAACAGCCCAGGGCGATGGCCATCAGCAACATGCGCGGATCGGCGCCGGTGGCCCTGGCAATGGACAATCCGATGGGCGCCAGGACGATGGGCGCGGCGGCCTGCCCGGCCATGATGTTCGTGAAGACCATGGTAACGAACAGCAACAGCGCTGTCAGGATCAATGGGCTGACGTGACCGGCCAGGTTCAACAATCCGTTTACGATTTCGTGGCTCAGTCCACTGGACTGGATGGCTGTGCTTAAAGGCCACATCCCGGCGATCAGGAAGATGGCCTTCCAGTCTATGGAATGATAGGCTTCATCCATGGACAGACAGCCTGTCAGGATCATGATAACCGCGCCGGTCATGCTGACAATGGAAATGGGCAGCCAGCCGCTAATGGCAAGCACCAGGGTCGCCAGGCCGATCAGCGCAGCCAGGCGTGCCTTCTCAGGCCGCAGGACAGCCTCCGGGTCCTCTTCCATGATGATGAAATCCCGTTCCTGGTACAGCATGTGCAGGTTGGAGACTGTTCCCTGCACCAGCAGGCCGTCGCCTACTTCGAGGGGCATGTTGGCAAAACCGATGTGAATGGGTTTCCCTGCCCGCCAGAGCGCCAATACCGTCAGGCGGAATTTTTCCCGGAAGTGGATCTCGCGCAGGCTCTTGCCGACCAGGTCTGAGTGTGGGGCCAGGACGACCTCGGCCAGGACAACGCCCCCGCCGTGCGTCCGGCTGAGAGCGGGCGGCTCATCCATCAGGCGCAGGCCGCAGGCTTCCAGGGATTCTTTTGGCGGCTCGCCCTGGGCAATCACCACGTCCCTTTCGTGGATCACTGTATCGGAGGGCGGCGCGGACAGGAAACTCCCATTGCGCGTGATCCCCAGCACGTTCAGGCGCACCCTCGTCCGCCACTCGCCCTGACGGATGGTCTGCCCAGCCATGGACGACTCTGGCAGGACCTTCACTTCCCACAGCGACGCCGCCATCCCGTATGTGCGCAACAGTTCATCGCGCAGGCGGTGGAAGTTGGCCGCACGCATGGCCGGGTCACGGTCTGGCAGCAAGCGGCGGCCTATCAGAATGACGTACAGAATAACGAGGATGACCAGCGGCAAGCCAACGGGCAGGAAGTCCAACACGCCGAAGGGTTTCAAGCCCGCATCCTGGAGCGCGCCGCTGGCGATAATATTGGAAGTCGTGAACAAGGTAGCCATGCCGCCCGCTACCACGCCATAGGCCAGCGGCATTAACAGCCGCGACGGAGGGATGCGCACCTGCCGGGCCAGCCCCATGGTGGCAGGCAATAGGACTGCCATGGCTGCGATATTGTTCATAAAAAACGACAGGACTGCCCCGGAGAGCATCACGACCACCAGCAGCCGCGTTTCCCCCTGCCCGCTCAAAAGCTTCATTTGTTGTCCCAACCAGAACGTGATGCCCGTCTGTTGCAGGCCTTCAGCGATGATCGAGATGGCCAGGATGGTGATGACCGCCGAGCCGCTGAAACCCGCCAGGGCGTCATTTGGAGAAACCAGGCGTGTGACGCCCAGGATGACCAGTACCAATAAAGCGACCAGGTCTGGCCTCAGCCAGTTGCCGATCAAGAGGATGGTGGCGAAAATAGTGATGGTCAGTGTGATGATGGCAGGGATGGTCATGGGGCTTATTATACCTTTGCCTTTCGGATGAGAATTGCAGTAAACTTAATCCATTCTCAATTTAGAATTTGGAGGAGCTATGCTCTTGATTAAATCCGGGACTCTGGTTACGGCTTCCGAGACCTATCAAGCCGACATCCTGATCGAGGATGAAAAGATCATTCGCATCAGCGCTCCGTCCCTTCGACACGGTGAGCGAAAGTCGAACCGCCAGGACAGCGCTTCGCTCAGCGCGGACCCGGAGGCTGGTTCTGCCCAAGTGATCGACGCGTCGGGAAAGCTGATCCTGCCCGGCGGCATAGACCCTCACACCCATTTCGATCTGCCGATGTTCGATACCGTCTCCTCCGATGACCATTACACGGGTCACAAAGCCGCAGCCTTCGGCGGGACAACGACTGTGATGGATTTTGTGCCCCTCACCCCATCCCCTCTCCCACTGGGAGAGGGGCAAAAGGGTGAGGGTGATTTCAAATACTCCGTTGACCTGTGGATGGAAAAAGCGCAGAAGGCCGCCATTGACTATTCCTTCCACATGAACCTGACGAGGTTCGATGACAAGCTCGAGAAAGAAATCCCATCCCTGATGGATATGGGCATCACCACACTCAAAGTCTTCACTGCCTACAACGGACGTTTACGCCTGGATGATGGCGGCATCTTCAAGGCCTTGCGCGTTGCCAAGGAGAATGGCATGTTGGTCATGGCGCATTGCGAAAACGGTGATGTCATCGAGACGCTGATCCCTGAAGCGTTGGCGGCAGGTCACACCACTCCCGAATGGCACGCGTTGACGAGACCCGGCTGGGGCGCGGTCGAAGCTACTTTAAGGGTGGCAGGCATGGCGGCAGAGGCGGACGCGGCGGTCTACATCGTCCACATGAACATGGGCGGGGAAGTGGATATGCTGCAATACGCCCGCGAGCGCGGCGTCAAAGTGATGGGCGAGACCTGTCCGCCCTATCTGTTCTTTACGATGGATCATCTGCGCCGGCCCGATGGCTCGAAGTGGATCTGCTCGCCGCCCATGCGCTCGGAAAAGGATAACGCCCGCCTGTGGGAAGGGTTGACGAACGGCATCCTGCAAACCGTCGGCACGGACCATTGCCCGTTCTTCTACGATGGTACGAAGCCAATCATGTATGAGGGTCAGGAGGTCGTCATCCCTGGCAAGGAATTGGGCAGGGATGATTTCACCAAGATACCGAACGGCCTGCCGGGTGTGCAGGATAGGATGCCGATCCTGTGGACATATGGCGTGCGGGCCGGACGGATCACCCCCAATCAGTTCGTGGCCTACACCAGCACGAACCCCGCCAGGATTTTTGGCCTGTACCCGCGCAAGGGCGCGCTCGTCCCCGGCGCAGATGCGGACATCCTGATCTGGGACCCGGAAAAGAAGATCAAGTATGGCGTGGCCCACTCACATCAGCGCACGGACTACAACCTGTACGAGGGCTGGGAATTGGTCGGCTATCCTGAAAAGGTGTTCCTGCGCGGCAAGTTGATCGTGGATGGCGAGCAGTGGCTGGGCAGGCGCGGCGATGGCAGGTTTTTGAAGCGCGGCCAGGGGGAAGTGTTATAAGCAAATTCATTTGCCGGGATGCTGTCTGAGCGGTCGTTCTGACACCCCTTCGGGGTTTCGGTTTATCTGTTACCAGCCAAGAGTAGTTCCATCCCTTCGGGATTATCGATTGATGTGACACCATTGCCTGTCAATCCCGAAGGGAAGGTAAGATTGTATTTGTCCCAGTCGGAATAGTTCCATTGCTTCGGGATTTCAACCGATGCTTATTCTTGGAGTTGGTGCGCGATGATGCTTCATCAGCCAACAATCCCGAAGGGATGGTAAGATTGTAAACGAAACGGAAGCGATCAAATCCCGAAGGGATGACATGGATTGAGGAGGAAACATGGCCGGCACGTATTTCCAGATTTACATCCAGGTCGTTTTTGCCGTGCAAGGGCGGCAAAATCTTTTGCAAAAACCGTGGCGGGAGGATGTATTCAAGTACATGTCCGGGATCATCAAGAACAAGGGACAGAAGCCCATCATCGTCAACGGCGTCGCGGATCATGTGCATTTGTTCATCGGGCTGAGACCCATCATGGCGCTCTCCGATCTGGTGCGAGATGTGAAGAACAATTCCAGCAACTTCATCAATGACCACGCGTGGATCAAAGGGAGGTTCAACTGGCAGGAAGGATACGGGGCGTTTTCATACAGCCATTCGCAGATCGGGAACGTGTACAACTACATCTTGAATCAAGAGCAACATCATGGCGGGCAGACGTTCCGGGATGAGTACCTGGACTTTCTCAAGAAGTTCGAGATCGAACACGATGTCAAATACCTTTTCGAATGGCTGGAATAGCTTTTGCCGATTTGTGAATCCCAGTTAAGAAATACAAACTCCATTTTCTCCTGTGGTAAAATACCGCCCGTTATGCAAAGGACGCCTTGGGGGAGCACCGAGCCTTTGTAAATCTATTTATTTCGGAGAAATGGAAACATGCCTCGTCGTTCTCTGGCTCGTCTCTATCGAGACGAGTTCTCTGGTTATACATTTGCAAAGTTCCAACAAGACTTGTTGGCGGGACTGACCGTCGCGGCCGTGGCGCTTCCACTGGCGCTGGCGTTTGGGGTGGCCTCCGGCGCAAGCGCCGCGGCGGGTTTGGTCACAGCCATCCTGGCGGGTGTCGTCATTGGCTTGCTCTCAGGCGCTCCCTTTCAGGTCAGCGGCCCCACGGGCGCAATGAGCGCGGTGCTCATTGTGTTGGTCAACCGTTATGGCATGCAGGGCATCTGGATCGCCGGGTTGCTCTCGGGCGCGCTCCTGCTGGTTATCGGTCTCCTGCGCCTGGGGCGCTTCATTGCCTTCATCCCCGCGCCGGTCATCAGCGGGTTTACGTCCGGCATTGCCCTCATCATTTTCATCGGCCAGATTGACAACCTCCTCGGCGTCAAAACCCCCGGTGCGGATACCGCCGCGCAAAAATTGCTCGGATATTTCCATGCAGCTTTTGCGCCGGACTGGCATACCGTCCTACTCGGTCTGATCGTGATCGGGAGCATGCTGTTCTGGCCCGCCAAATGGAACGCGCGCTTTCCGGCCTCCCTGCTGGGGATCATTTTAGCCACGCTTCTCAACTGGACCTTGAACTGGTCCGCGCCAATGATTGGTTCCATCCCCCGCACCTTGTTCCTCGACCAGCGCCTCAGCCTGGCCAACCTGCCCTGGGATCACCTATCTGAGTTCATTGCACCCACACTCACCATCACTGCCCTGGGCGCAGTGGAATCCCTCTTATGCGGCGCGGTGGCCTCCAACATGACCGGCATCCGCCTGCAAGCCAACCAGGAACTCATCGGCCAGGGGATCGGCAACATGCTGATCCCCTTCTTCGGCGGGGTGCCTGCCACGGCGGCCATCGCGCGCTCCAGCGTGGGCATCAAATCCGGCGGGCAGACGCGTTTGGTCAGCATCATCCACGCAGTCGGGTTGCTGCTATCGATGTTCCTGCTCGCGCCGGTCATGGCGCGCATCCCATTGGCCGCGCTGGCTGGCGTGCTGATGGTCACTGCTGTGCGGATGAACGAATGGCCGGCGATCAAGTTCATGTTCGGCAAGCGCTTCAAGACCGATATGATTGCCTTCACCATCACCATGCTGGCGACCGTTGTCTTGGACCTGACGCAGGCGATCCTGATCGGCTCTCTCGTAGCAGGCGCGGTCTTCCTGAACAAGATTGCCAGCATTGACATTGACGTGCAGGAAGTGGATGTTGAACGATTGAAACAAAGGGGCATCACCACCGAAGGCAAATGCAAACACGTGCGCGTGGCGTTTCTCACCGGTCCACTTTTCTTTGCAGCCACGGGTCAATTCAATGAGACCTTCGCAGACGTGGGAGACACACATGCCCTGGTACTATCCATGCGCGGTGTGCCCCTCATTGACTCGGCCGGTCTCGAGGCCATCCACCGCCTGCACGAACGTCTGCACAAACGGGGCGGCACGCTCATGTTTGTGGGCATCCATGACAATGCGCGCAACATGATGGAACGCGGCGACCTGGTAAAAATGGTCGGGGAGGAGAATTTCTTTTGGTCCAGCGACCAGGCCATCGTCGAGGCCGAGAAGCGGGGGTGTGTCTTCTGCCCGGCGGAAGCCTAAAGACATCCTCCCATGAAAAATGAAACCTCCGAGATTTTGAAAATCTCGGAGGTTTCTATTTACTTCGTCTCAAAAAGAGAACGGGGTAGCTCTGATTGTCTGATAATCCCCAGCAAAGTGCCTATCTTCAATTCGTCCAGGTCTCTTTCTTAAGCCGCCGCTTGATTTCAGAAGGTGAGGCCGCCTCGAAAAATAGTTCCACTGCCTCGAGTAGATTGGAACGCGCGTCTTCAATGGTCTTGCCCTGACTGACCACGTCCACTTCAGGGCAGGTCGCAACGAACCAATCGTCTTCACGCTCAATCACTGCGGTAAATTGAAAAGATTTTGTGCTCATAAAGTTTTCCTCTCATTTCGGATTATCTTTTTCAGCAGAGGGCGGAACTTCCTGTTCCTTTTTGCCGATAAAGATGAGCGACTCCAAATCTTCGACATCCTCAGGGGCATAACGCGCCACTACCGCGCGCACCTCATCCAGTTCAGTGTCGGACGCCCAGCCAAGCATACGAGAAACATCGGCCCAATCCTGAGCGCGCTGCGCTGTCATTTTCAATAGGATAAGATAGGGTAAACCGATGACAGGATAGCCTGCCTCGTCGCTTGCCGCATGACTCAACGCTTCTTTTAGCCACGGAGCGTTGCCAAAAATAACATCCACTTCAACACCTTCGGGCGAAAGCATCACATAGCCGGGGATTGCCAGCTTCGAAGCAACCTGGTAGCCTGCCTGTTTGAGTTTTGTGATGGCAGACTCTCCGTCATTTTGGTGAACGAAGATATCCAAATCCTTGGTCATGCGTTCAGGCATATAGGCGCGAGTGGCAACACCCCCAATAATCACCCAGTCTATGCCTTTCAGGATGGGGCGCAAATCAGGCCATGGATTCATCGCTGTTCTCCTTTGCAGGAATTCCACTCCGCTTCCCGTTCCGGGACGCGCGCGTCGTTTCAGCATGTCAATCATAAAATGCCGCTTCTGACGCGACGAGAGATTGCCGTCTGGCGCGATCCTGGCTATGGCTGGAGGTACGGGAAGACTGCTCATACGCCCATCTTACTACAATACTTATTTCTTTTGCGGCGTGGACATTTCCTGTCGCACGGCGTGGTACAGGCTCTCGGCTTTCAACTCGTTGAGCGAATAGCACGGTGCCTTAAGATGCTCGGCCAGCGATTGCGCCAATCCCTGGTCGAAGGCGGCGTGTTCCATATTGATAACCACCGCGCGCGTCTTCTCGTGGGCGATCAACTCGGCGAAGCGGTAGGATTCCTCCTGGGGCGGAATGGTGCCCAGCGAGACGTTCCCAGCCCCATCGGTCAGGACGATCAGCAGCGGTTCCACGTCTGGGTGCAGGTATTTCTCGTGGGTCAATACATCGTTTGCCATGAACAGCCCCGCCGAAAGCGGCGTCTTGCCTCCCACGGGGATTTCCATCAGGGCGCGCTGGGCAAGCTGGACGGAGTTGGTGGGAGGCAGCACCAGCGTGGCGCGGTCCTTTTGGAAGACGATCAACCCGACTCGGTCGCGGCGTTGATAGGCGTCCGTTAAAAGGGACAGGATCGCGCCTTTGGTGGCGTTCATGCGTTCCGCCACGGCCATGGACCAGGATGCATCCACCAGGAACAGCACCAGGTTGGCCACGCGCTTGACGCGGATCTTGCGCTGCAGGTCGCTCTTCTCAATGGCAAATGCCAGCCGCTTGCGTTTTTCCGCGCGGCGCTGCTGGAACGGCGCGGCCGCGCGGAAGGTGGCGTCGAAGGCGATATCATCACGTTTGTCGCCTGCCGGGCGCGATTTGATGTAGCGGCCATGTTTGCGCTCGGTCTTGGTCAACGAACGGCGGCCGGCATGTTTGCGGGCTAATTTGTCGAGCGGGGTGTTGAGCTTGCGCGGCTGGAAGGTCTCGCCGGTTTTCACCTTTTGCCCGCCCTCCCACCAGTTGGCGCTGGTGTGGGCAAACACATCCTGCTGCATGGGTTCGGGTTGTCCCTGCTGTGGACCTTCTTCAGCCTCGTCTTCCAGTTTTAAGTTTTTTTTTCCTGTGGTTGTCCCTGCTGGGACTCCGAGTCGCTTTCCGCTTCGTTGGGCACAGACTGGCCTGCCAGTTGCTCGATGCGCTCCTGCAACTGTTCGCTGGTCATTTCGGCCTGCTGGAAGGGAGTCCGCTTGATGCGATGGGGCAGGGCCAATTCCGCGGCCAGGGCGATATCGTGATCGGTGATCTTGGTGCGGCCCTCGAAGGCAGCCTGGGCGCGCGCGGCCTTGAGGATGACCAGGTCGGCGCGGTGGCCGTCCACGTTGAGGGAGGCGGTCAGCGCGGCGATGGATAGCAGGTCGCGGCTGGTGTGCGTCACCTGGTCCACGAGTTCGCGGGCGCGGGCAATTTTCTTGGAGAGTTCTTCTTCTTTCGCAAGCCATTCCTTGCGGAAGGCTTCGGCATCCTTTTCAAAAGCCAGGTTGCGTTCCATGATGAGCACCCGCTCGCGCGCTTCGCGAATGCCGACGATATCCACCGAGAGGGCGAAGCGATCCAGCAGTTGCGGGCGGAGTTCCCCCTCTTCCGGGTTCATCGTCCCCACCAGGATGAAGCGGGCCGGGTGCGCGAACGAGATGCCTTCCCGCTCGACGGTGTTGACGCCCATGGCGGCTGAGTCGAGCAGCACGTCCACCACGTGATCGTCGAGCAGGTTGACTTCATCAATGTAGAGCAGGCCGCGGTTGGCGGAGGCCAGCACGCCCGGCTCAAAATGACGCTCGCCTTTCTGGATGGCCTGCTCAATGTCAAGGGTGCCGACCACGCGGTCTTCGGTGGCCGAAACGGGCAGGTTGACAAATGGAGTGGCGCGTTCCGTGGTGGGCAGCTTACCGCCGTTGGCGAAGCGCTCCTTGCATTCGGTGCACCAAGTGGCGGGGCGGTCAGGATCGCAGCCGAAGCGGCAGTCCTGCACGATCCGAACGCGGGGTAACAGGGCAGCCAGGGAGCGCGCGGCGGTTGACTTGGCGGTGCCGCGTTCACCGCGGATGAGCACCCCGCCGATGCGGGTATCCACAGCATTGAGTATGAGGGCGCGCCTCATGCGCTCTTGTCCGACGATGGCAGTAAAGGGGTAAATGGCAGGCATATCGTCTCCGAAAGGTGATTATAACGCAGGCGCAAGCGATGGCAAGGGTTGCCAACTTCCGCAATAACTTGTATAATCCGCCTTACATTTTTCTAATCGGAGTCAGCCAGTGATGGACCAATTTGATACCCTGTCAGGGCAGGGGGCCGCGAACGCGAGCTCGCAGGGCGAACCCAACAATAACAACCAAAGTATGGAATCTCTTCTTCAGAGCGAGTCTCTAAATGTGGATTTGCCGCAGGTCGGCGAAATCCGCAAGGGAACGATTGCCAGCATTAGTCTGACCCAGATACTGGTCAGCGTTGGCGCCAAGTCTGAAGGTGTGATCGCGGGACGTGAGCTGGAGCAACTGACCGACGATGAACGCGCTGCCCTCAAGGTTGGGCAGGAAGTTGATGTTTATGTTGTCAATCCCGAAGATTCAAACGGGAATGTAGCACTGTCCATCAAGCGCGGCCAGGAACAGTTATCCTGGGAAAGAGTGGAAAAGATGATTGCCGATGAAACGGTGATTGATAGCAAGGTCATCGGTTTCAATAAAGGTGGTTTGATCGTACCGGTGGGCGGGTTGCGCGGTTTTGTGCCTGCCTCACAGATCAGCGCCATG
>JAKANW010000773.1:957-2803 GCA_021823555.1 Chloroflexota bacterium | reverse complement strand
AGATAGCATCTGAGGCGTTTGCAATCAGGTCTACTTCCGAGATGTACCAGCCGTTCTGCCCGTCCAATGGTGGAGCACCGATATTGAGTGTCGGTGGTGTGACATCGCGTTGCCAGGTGGATGAACCACTGGCTGTGCGGCCACTGGATGAGGTTGCAGTATAGTTGGCTGTTCCTATGCCTTCTGGCAAAGGAACACTGCATGAATTCCCGCAGGTGAATGGAACGCCATCGAGGTCACCGCTGATGGCCACATCGAAGCCCTGCGGATCGCTCGCGGTTAACTCCAAAGACTCATTTCCCCTGCACCAGCCGGCCTTTCCCCAAAGGTCGCAGACCACCTGCCCGAGGATCTCAGGCGGCAGTGGCGTCGGTGTTGGGGAAGGAGTATTGGTCGGGGTGGATGTCGGCGTGAACGTCGGCGTAGGCGTGTTCGTTGAGGTGGGAGTCAGTGTTGGTGTCCATGTGGCAGACGGCGTAATAGAAGGTAAGGGAGTCGATGTATAGGTTGGTGTGGGAGGCGGCGCGCCATACGTTACATCCACAGCCTGGAAATCCACATAGCCGCCTGATGCGGTAAGCGACCAGGATCGGCACCCAGCCGGCACAGCCAGCCCCATGCTGACGAATCCGGGCAAGCCGTTCCCGGGCCCGCTGTACAGATTCCACGTCAGAGAAGCGGAGCAGGCGCGCAATACCGCGTTGCCTACTCCCGAGTCATGGGAAAAGGCCACATTCACGCTGAAATCAGCTACATCAGTGGCGAAGGCACCGCTCACCTTCCCACTGCTTGACATGCGCGTCACCCACTCCGAACAACCTGAACCGCAAAAGCCTCCTCCCTCTTCCGGAGGCAGCCAGGAGCCATCCTTGTGCGTCAGGTAATCATATTGAACCGGCCCGCTCCAATCGATGTAGCCAGTATCATGCGCCTGGTCATACGTGCGGCCCTCCTGTAATGCAATGGCCGCCAGCGGAGCCGCGCTTGTAGAAACTGTCGTCCACAACAAGAGGACAGGAAGAAACAAAGTAATCAAACAGATTTGTCGAAGACGCCGCATATTAAACTCCCGCAGGATCAATATTCCTGGAAATCCCGAAGACCTAAATGAACAACACAACTGCCAGCGCCATGAGCGCCAGACAAGCGATCAGGAAGAACTTGACCGGAATCACGAGTCCCAGCAAATAACCAGCGAATAGACCAACCACAACTCCAGCAGCGAATTTGAGCATCTCAATTCCCTGTTTCATCTTTCAGGATCATGGCCAGCCGGCGGGCGTCGAGATCGCGCCACCAGGCAATTTCATCCAGGAAGAGGTGATATTCCCAAAGCATTCTCTGCATGGGTAGCGACTCAAACCATGTTTGCAAACCCGCTTTGAATCGCTCCTTCATCTGCTCTTCCCGAATGGAGGCGACATCAACTTGGCCCAGTTGAAACAATTGCGCCTTAGACTCTGTGGCCACTTTCACTTCGCTGCTATGAGCATTCAACCATTCCATGAACAGTTTCAGGCGAACGTCGTCCAGGCGCAGGGCCCGGCTGGATATATCCGCTGCCATCTGCTCGATGAGGACATTCAAGTCAGTCATCGGTCCCATCCGTTATCCGGTCGGGACATGACCCACGCCAGATAAACGACACCGATGGCCGTAACCACACAGGCAAGCGTGCCTCCGCAAAATACCAACAAGAAACGCAGAATGATCGCCGTCATCAGAAACCCAACCTCCGTTCATCCTCCTGCAATGGGGGTTGTGCGACCCTTCCATTCTGACTTTCCAGTCTGACTGCCAGGAACTCATCCAGCAGATGGGACAACGCCCTGGGCAACATGTTCTC
>JAKANW010000773.1:0-947 GCA_021823555.1 Chloroflexota bacterium | reverse complement strand
TCCGCGGGATGCGCGGCGATCACTTCTTCGATGAGCGCTTTCACCCTTGCACTATCGGCGCGCGGCAGAGGCTTGATCTGGGTCAGGGTCGGTGGCTGCCAGCGGCCAGCGATACGGGCGCGGAGCCAGCATTGCAGAGAAGGCAGATCAAGGGTCATGTTTCCGTAACGCACGGTAGAGCTCAGCGCGGCACGGATTAGGTCGGCGTCTTCCGGGTCGGGTGAGAAGAACATCTGCGTGGAAGTATTGGCAAGTAGCGCCTGCACGACGGGTTCCATCCCTTCCACCTTGCGCATCAATGACAGCGATTGAGCGAGCACGAACATGCGCGCCCCGAACTTGGCGCCCTCCGCCAGCATGGACTCCAGCCGCATTCCCGAACCGATCTCCTGCGCCTCGTCCACGATGAAATAATAAGGCACGGGCTCTTCCAAGGTAGCCCGGCGATATGCCGCATCGAAGACGTTGTATAAAACTGAAGCGGTCAAGCGCGCGCCTTCACGACCCATCTCGCCCGAAGGCAGGCGCAGAACGATCCACGCCTTTTCCTCCACCCACCTGGTCATATCCACGAAGCGGTCCTGGTGCATGGCGGAGAACAACCACGGCGAAAGCTCCAGTGCCATCACCTTGGAAAGCACCGGACTGATGACTTCCGTGACCCAGCCCTGACTCCATTTATCCACTTCGCCGGTCTGCCCAAGCAGGGCATCCAAAGCCAATGCGCCCATGCGTTCACCGGGCGGCAGGAGCGCCATGGCGGTGTGCCGCCATTCCTTGTTGAAGGCCATGAAGACCACGTGCAGTAGACCGAGACCATCTTCGGGATGTTTCTGGTTCCAGGCGTGAGCCAGACGGAACAACCCGAGGAGAGCTGCCTGCATACGCGGTCCCCAGTAATCGTCCCAGATGCGCCGGCCGATCTGCACGATGGCATTGCCGGCCCA
>JAKANW010000772.1 GCA_021823555.1 Chloroflexota bacterium | reverse complement strand
CACCACCGCCTGCTGGAGACGTATCTCGTACGCGCCCTTGGCTATGCATGGGATGAAGTCCATGAGGAGGCCTGCCGGCTGGAGCACGTCATCTCGGAGGATTTCGAGACGCGCATCGCGGCCGCGCTTGGCAACCCGACGCGCGACCCGCACGGGGCGCTCATCCCGACGGTGGATTTGGTCATGCCGACCGAGGCGTCGCGTCCGCTCGCTTCGCTCCAAACGGGCGAATCGGCCACCGTCCAATCCGTCGCGGACGAAAATCCGGCTTTGCTCCGTCACCTGCGCGAGATCGGCGTGATGCCGGACGCCAAAGTGACCGTCACGGACCAATCCGAATTTGACGGCAACCTGACCTTGCAAGTCAAAGGCCAAACATCAAAGGTTGTGTTGGGACCGGCAGTGACAAGTAAAGTATTTGTTGGCTGATGTTACGCAGTAACGCTAGATTTATCCTGCCCAGGAGAGCGGCACAAATATAGGATTATCGGCTGCAAACAAATCGAAACCCGCGGAATGTCATTGAATACCAATTTTTTGAGGCAATCATGAAGCAAACATCAAGTGCAACGGTGCGAGGGGACGAAAGTACAGTTCAATCCGCTAACGAGGTGCTATCCGGTAAAAGTAAAAAAGGATTTTTTGCACGCATCCTGCCATTTCTTGGGCCCGCCTTCATTGCCAGTGTGGCTTATATGGATCCGGGCAATTTTGCCACCAACATTCAAGGCGGCGCTCAATTCGGGTACATGCTGCTATGGGTCATTCTGGCAAGCAATTTAATGGCGATGCTCTTGCAGTCACTTTCGGCCAAGCTGGGAATCGCCACGGGGCAGAACCTGGCCGAACATTGCCGCAATCAATTTCCCCGTCCGGTGGTGATCGGGATGTGGGTCATCGGCGAGCTGGTCGCGATCGCAACCGACCTGGCGGAATTCCTCGGCGCGGCGCTGGCGCTCAACCTGCTGTTCGGAATCCCTCTCTTCGCGGCGGGAGTCATCACCGGCATCATTACGTTCCTGATCCTGGGATTGGAACGTTACGGGTTCCGCCCACTGGAAGCCGTCATCACAGCATTGGTCGCAGTAGTAGCTGTTAGTTACTTAATCGAAACGTTTTTGGACAAACCCGATTTAGGGCTGGTCGTCTTCCACACTTTCGTGCCCCAATTCAAAGGCACGGAAAGTGTACTGCTGGCGACCGGCATTCTCGGCGCAACTGTGATGCCGCACGCGCTCTACCTGCACTCCGCACTGACACAGGACCGCATTGTGGCAAGCAACCCCAAACAACAGCAGGCCCTGTTTCGCTTCGAATTGATTGATGTGTTCATTGCCATGGGGTTGGCAAGCCTGATCAACATGTCGATGCTCATCATGGCCGCCTCCACGTTTTACTTTCACGGCCTTCAAACTATCGGTACAATTGAGGAAGCGCATCGCACCCTGGAACCCCTGCTTGGCCCTGCGGCTTCGATTGTATTTGGCATCTCCCTGCTTGCTTCAGGACTCTCCTCCTCTTCGGTCGGCACCATGGCCGGGCAGGTTATCATGCAAGGGTTCATCCACCAAAAAATCCCATCATGGGTGCGGCGGTTGTTTACCATCGTCCCGTCGTTGATCGTGATCGGCCTCGGTTTTGAACCGACGCGTACCCTGGTCATCAGCCAAGTGGTGTTGAGCTTCGGCCTGCCATTCGCCATCGTACCGCTAATCATGTTCACAAACGACAAGAAGATCATGGGCGGCCTAGTCAACCGGCGCGTCACAACCATCGCGGCAAGCGTTGCGGCCCTGCTCATTATCGTCCTGAACATTTTCCTGCTCTATCAAATCTTCTTCGGTGGATGACGCCATGTTCAAACAAATTCTCGTTCCCCTGGATGGTTCACACTTGGCCGAGGCCGCACTGGCCCCCGCAGCTTTGTTTGCACAGACGCTCGGCGCTCCCGTGACCCTGCTCCACATCATCGAGCAGGACGCCCGCCACGAGGTCCACAAAGACCGCCACTTGACGGAAGTGGAGGAGGCTCAGGCCTATCTGCGGGAAGCGGCCCAACGGGCCTTTCCGGCAGGCATTAAGGTCAAGACGCACGTTCACAGCGCGGCTGTGGAGGATGTGGCACAGAGCATCGTCCAGCACGCGCAGGTGGAATTCGAACCCGATTTGATCGTCATGTGCACCCATGGACGCGGCGGAATGCGCGATCTGCTTTTTGGAAGCATTGCCCAACAAGTGGTAGCGCAAGGCGTTACCCCGCTCCTGCTCGTCCGCCCCAAAGACTCGCAACCAGCTTTTGAACTGAAAAAGATTTTTGTTCCACTCGACAGCGAGTCGCTCCACGACGAAAGCCTGCCTCTTTCCGAGGAACTGGCACATGCCTTCAATGCCGAACTTTACCTCTTCAGCGTGATCCCGACGTTTGGCACGCTGGCGGGCGAGCAAGCCGCGACAGGGAGCCTGTTGCCGGTCACCACTACGGCCCTGTTGAATATCAAGGAGGAAAACGCGCGCGAGCATTTGCAGGGACATCTCGACGCGTTGCATGCGGCGGGCCTACGCGCCATGGCAGAGGTAGCACGCGGCGACCCAGCCTCGGAGATTGTCAAATCCGCCGAGAAGACGGAATCCGACTTGATCGTATTATGCACCCATCGCCGCGCCGGCATGGGTGCCTTTTGGGCGCGCAGCGTGGCCCCGAAGGTGGCAAATCACACCACACTGCCGCTGTTGTTAATTCCATTGAAATAAAAATGTGAAACGCAAAAGCCGGGTTGATTTTTGTCAACCCGGCTTTTGATTCT
>JAKANW010000771.1 GCA_021823555.1 Chloroflexota bacterium | reverse complement strand
AGAATGAGAAACCCATCAAGCCAAGCATGGTCATTTCGAAGGTGATGATCAGACCCATCGGCACGGGGAAGACTGGCTGCCCGCCCACATCCAATGGATAGAGCCAGGCCGTACCATAGATCAGGAACAGACCAAAAAGCATACCAAGGAAAGCGCCGAGCATCCCGATTCTGGCAACGTAAGTTTTGGCAGATGGGCGTCCCAAGATGTTTCCTTTGACGGGAATTCCCGAAATGACATTCATGTCGTCGTTTCCCACTCCCAAGTTGTGCAGCTTTTCAATGCCCGTGGCAGCAGGCTCAATATCAGCAAAGACGGCCAAAAGCGTAGTTCGTTCAGACATGATTCGCTCCTTCCGCTTTAATCAATCTCGCTCACGGCTGGAACTTCGGCCTTGCCGATCTTGCGGAGGATATGAGCCTCCTGGCCTTCCTGTACCTCCCAGACGGGGATGAGCGGGATGACCCGCGAGGCCAACAAATAGAGCAGGAAGAAAAACGAGAAAGTGCCGATTGTCAGGGCAATTTCCACATGAGGAATATAGATCTTCCAGGTGAACGGCATCCGGTTGATGGTGAGGCCTTCAGGGATGATAATGTAACGTTCCAGCCACATACCAATGTTGATCAGGATACCGGTCACTGCCAACACCCAGGGAGTACGACGCCATTTTTTGTTCCACAGAATCGACCAGGGCACAACGATATTACAGAACAACATGATGTACCATAAATACCAAAGCGGGTCTTTTTCTGTGAACGCCATCAGGAACTTTTCAATCGAAGCGCCGCCATACCACGGCACCAGGTAATCGTTGAAATAGAAATACGCCCAGGCCATAGAAACCAACAGGCTCAACTTGCCCAAGGTGTCGAAATGCTCCGGGCGAAGAAAGTACTTGGTGTTCTTCATGGTCGAGCGGATCATAAACAACACCAATCCCACCGCGGCCATGCCCGATTGCAACGCGCCGATGACGAAATACGGGCCAAACACGGTTGAGGACCAGCCCGGGCGCATCGCCATGGCAAAGGCCCAAGACACGATGGTATGCACCGGGAACATGACCGGAATAATGGCGAAGGCAAAGATGTTCATAGCGGTGTGCAGATTCTTCCACTCACCTTCAGTGCCGCGGAAACCCAAGGCTAGAATCTTATACAGGGTTTTGCGCCAGCCGGTGGAGCGGTCGCGCGCCATCGCCAAGTCTGGGATAAGCGGCAGGAACAAGTACATGGTGCTGCACAACAAATAGGTATTGATTGCCATGAAGTCCCACATCAACGGCGAGTGGAAATCCGGCCAAATCGTGCGTTCATTGGGATAGGGAACCATCCAATACGACAACCAGACGCGGCCCATGTGCATGAACACGCTAATGCCGGCCTGGACCAGCCCGAAGGTAGTCATCAACTCCGCGGCGCGCGTGAACGGGCGGCGCGACTCGATCTTCAGCACGCGCAGGATGGCCGAAATGAACGTACCCGCGTGGCTGATACCGATCCAGAAGACCACATTGACCAGGAAGATTCCCCAATAGACCGGGCGGTTCACGCCTGCCACCCCGAGGCCCTGCATAATCAAAACATACCAGGCATAGAACAGACAGGTCACGACGAGCACAGTCAGGACGCCGGTCAATACCCAATATTTCCAGGTGGTGGTGTGCATCGACTCCATCACCATATTGTTCATCTCCCCGCGCGGAAGCGGATCGTGCATCAGATGTTCGCGCGGGTCCTCATGTTCTTCGCCATGAGTCCGAGCAAGTGGTTTGGCGATTGCTGTCATTTAGAAAGGACCTCCTGCCAGGTAGGTTACACGCGGAAGCGTGCCAAGTTCCTCGAGCAAATGACTTCCCCGGTTCGAGTTCGCAGCCTGACTGACCATGGAGTTCGGGTCGTCAATGCGGCCGAACGTGATGGCGCTCGCCGGGCAAGCCTGTGCGCAAGCCGTGGTGAATTCACCGTCCACAATATCCCGGTTTTCCGACATAGCTTTATCCTCGGCTTGGTGAATGCGCTGAATACAGAAGGTGCATTTCTCCATCACGCCGCGGCGGCGCACGGTGACATCCGGGTTGAGTTGATTTTGCAGGGTGGTCAAATCTGGGTGAATGCGGGCATCCGTATAGTCGCGCCAGTTGAACACACGCACCTGGTAAGGACAGTTGTTCGCGCAATAACGCGTCCCCACACAGCGGTTGTAAACCTGCAAATTGGTATCCTCGGACCTGCTATGCACCGAGGCAAAGACCGGGCAAACCGGCTCGCAGGGCGCGTTATGACATTGCTGGCACATCACCGGCTGGTAAGGCGTCATCTTGACATTTGGATAGTCGCCATCCCAAAATCGTTCAATGCGAATCCAATGCATCATGCGGCCATAACCCGCGTCCACCTCGCCTACAAAGGGCACATTGTTTTCCATGGAACAGGCCGCCACGCAAGCCTGGCAACCGGTGCAAAGATCCTGGTCAATAACCATGCCCCACTTGCCCTGGGCTTCCTCAACAATAGCGCCTTTTGCGCCAACAACATTTAAATCAATCATGGTTCACTCCTCTAATGCACATTCTCTAAACCAGTACCGTACACGCCAAGCATACTTTCGAAGCGGCTTAGGACCTGCTTGCGGCCTGTCTTCTCCACGCGGACCTTCGTACCCGCGAACGCCAGATCGCCGGCATCATTGAATTTTGATTCAAGCAACGCGGCTGGATTGACCCCCCGCCCGGCCGCGTACTGACCAAACGCTGTGTGGCCCTGCCCAAAAGGAATAGCGATCGTATCCGGACGAATGGCCGGG
>JAKANW010000770.1 GCA_021823555.1 Chloroflexota bacterium | reverse complement strand
GAAGCTTAACCCAACTTTGTCTTTACGCCACTCGATCAGCGCTGGCAACAGGTCATTCTTGAGGTGTTTCTTGTTTCCGATCAGGTTATCGTCCACGAAGAAAATGGTTCCGCGCCAACCGAGGCGGTACAGCCCATCCAATTCACGGATGATCTGCTCGGCTGTCTTGACGCGCGGCTGGTGTCCCAAAAGGGCGGTGATATTGCAGAACTCGCAATCGAATGGACAACCGCGCGAATATTGGATTGCCATCGTGGCGTAGCGTTTCAAATCCGCCAGCTTCCACAGCGGCGCGGGCGTTTGATGGATATCGGGGAATTCGTCGGAAGAGTAAACTCGTTTGGCGGAACCCTGCTCCAGGTCCCGTAGGAACGGCGGGAGGGTCATCTCCGCTTCATTCAAAACGAAGTGGTCGACCATCTCGAATTGATCATATTCAGTTGTAAATAATGGACCGCCCGCCACAACCTTCAGTCCGCACGATTTGCAACGGTCAATGACCTGATGGGTCGATTTGCGTTGAACGGTCATGGCGCTGATAAAGGCGATGTCGGCCCAGGCCAGATCCTTGTCCGTCAGTTCGCGGACATTCAAATCCACCAGGCGTTTCTCCCATGCAGGGGGCAACATCGCCGCCACAGTCAGCAAGCCCAGAGGCGGCAATGAGGCGCGCTTGCGTATGAACTTTAATGCGTGCTTGAAACTCCAGAATGTATCTGGGAACTCAGGGTAAATTAAAAGCACTTTCATTGGGCCCTCCCGCTCGGTTATGCACATTGATCGAAACAACTTTGGATCAGTCTGATTTGCATTATAGTCCCATAGGAACGATGGTTGGATGCAGAATCTCCTTGTGGTATTGCTCCGCAAAAATTACATCAACCGCGAAGATTTTGTGGCGAGATATTTATATCGCGTTGAGTTGCGGAATGAATTCTGCGCTACGTGATACGAAGAAGAACGATCACCCTTGTAAACTATTGAGCAATTTTTGGTAAAGGGTCTGAGTCGCGGCTAACGGCTTGAGGTCAAGTTCATTCGCCAATACCTGTTGCATTTCCTGGTATTGTTGGACCAACCCAACACGATCGCCCAACGCAGCATAGACACGCAGGGCCTGACAGTGTAAATCTTCCTGCAATTTATCCACGCGCAGGGCGCGGTCGAGCAATTCGAGGGAGTGAGTGAAACGTTCGTGAATGTAATGATAGTTTGCGAGGGAACGCAAAGCGCCCAGATAAGATCGAATCAAGCGGCGGCGCTCTGGGAAGAGCCAATCGTAATACAGGTTTTGCAGGTATTCATCGTGGTACAAGTTTATAGCATCTTGTAGATGCGCTGCCGCCTCCTCATCTTTTGCAACACGGGCTTTGGCCAGCGCCGAGTCAAATTCATCCACATCAATCTTGAAACGGGCTGCATCCAGGCGGTATTCACCGGCTTCCACCAGGATCAGGCGCGGCGAGTTATCACCTGTTTTCAGTGCGGTACGCAGGCGCGAAAGCGCGGTATGAAATGCAGTCAGGCCGCGGCCTCCTTTTTCGGACCAGATGGCTTCAAAGGCGCGATCAGCGGGAATGTGCTCGCCGCGAAAGGTCAGGAAATAGGCCAGCAGGTCGCGCGCTTTGGTCGAGACCCAGCGCTCCTGTGAAATTTCTTCTCCGCCCGCGAAGACCCGAAAGGGGCCGAGAGACTGGATCGTCACCGCGGATCGGTCAGTGATGGAGATGGATTGTTTCTTTTTTTTGTCGGGGAGGTTTTTCAGTGCGCGTTGCACAAATGGGCTTGCATGCCCAGCCTCGATCAATGCGTTGCACACCACGCGACTTCGTTCGCCCTGGTCAATAAAGAGTTGAAAAGCTCGTGTGGGCTCGATCAATTCAAGCGCAGCGCGGGCATGGTCGATGCCCGTCCCTTTGCGATCCGTGGCCAGATGGATATAAGCCAGCCCAAAATGAACCATGGCAAGTGGAATGCGAAACTGACGCCGCTTGCCAGTCTGAAGCAGCTCGTTGAACAGGTTTTCGGCGCGGTCGAGCTGATTGCTCTCCAGCGCAACATCGGCCAGCACGCTGCGGCAAACGAAGGCCTCATAAGCATCGGGATTCCCCGTATAAGCCCATAAGGCTCCTTCAGCCAACTGCCAGGCTTCATCCACGCGGCCTTGCCCGTAAAGATTGTAGGCAAGATAGCCTGTCGCCATGAGTTGTTCATAGGATGCCATGCCGAGCCGTTGCGCCAATTCGACAGACTGGCGCAAAGCGGTTTCAGCGCGTGCTGTTTCGCCAAGGCGAGTCAGCACATTCCCCAATGCCGTATAGGCGGCAGGCAGCAGTTCATTGAGATGAAGCGTCTGCGCGATCTCCAGTCCGCGTTCCGCATAATGCAGGGCAGTCTCGAATTCGCGCCAGTAAAGATGAGGCGTAACCAGCAAAATACAGGCCTGCGCTGCAATCGGTAAAAGCTCATCGGGGAGAAGGCGCAACGCTTCCTGTGCATACTGCGCAGCAGATTGCGGGTCGCCATGCCACCAGCAGATCTGTCCCAGCGATTGCAGGAAACTTGCGCGCGCCAGCGGTGAAAGCCCATCCGCTTTGCGCGACTCCTCCACCGCCTGTTCGGCCAATTCCTGCCCGCGATCCATGCCCATCAAAAAGCCCGTGCTTTTCGCCAGAGCCATCAGGGCCTCAGCGCGCGCCGTATGATCCTGGGCAGGTGATGCTTCCAGGGCTTGCGCGGCCAACGACTCGGCCTGGCGATAATCTCCCTGCGCGCGATAGACCTCGGCCAGCCTGGTCAGTGCGCGGCTG
>JAKANW010000769.1 GCA_021823555.1 Chloroflexota bacterium | reverse complement strand
GGAACAGGTTGGAGGTCCAGAGAGAGCGCAATGATCTGATTGGGATCGGGGGTGGTGACGGAGATCAAGTCATAGCCGGTAGCAGGGATGGACACAGGAGAGTGCGCCGATGGCGTCAATTCCTGAAAAAGCAAACGGGCAGCTACATCCACGAAGGGCGGCTGCTTGCTGTACAAGGCGTAATAGGCGCTGAGTTTGGATATATCCGTAGCGTCTATGTAATAGGGCGCCCCAAACGAAAAAAGAATGACGCGCTTGTTTTGCAGCAGATCCTGGCGCTCGGATAGGAAGTGGCTGATCAGGTCAGGCTGGCCGCGGCTGGAATCTGTAAGTGAAAGTATGATCCACTGGGCGCGTCCGAGATCGGTCTCGATATACGGCGGGCTGGCGCCATCCAGCATTTGCTTGAGGTTATCAAAGGAATAAGAGGCAACGCGGAACGTGGATGCCTGGTTATCGGCTTCCGGCCCGTACAAACGCAAGACCGTTTGTTGGAAAGCATCCACCGCCAACGTAGGCTGATCGGGACAGGCGCTGCATTGCTTAACAGAAGTGGTATCAGTAATAAAGACCAGGCGATCACGCACCTGGGGCGGGGAAGGAAGTACAGTGGCCAGGTCCTGTGGGTCCGGGCTGATCAAAGTAGCCGCGCGGCGCGCCACGTCAAATGTGACGTTTTGCGATACGCCCACCTTCTGTAAACCATCCACGGAGGGGACGACATTGGATAATACGAACCCATTGTACAAGCGATATTTCATGCTGAGGATACGCGCCACGGCGGCATCTACACGCTGGGCAAAGGCCGGGTCTTCGCGATACTTCTGGGTAAAGAAGTCCAGGATTTCCAGCACAGTGGAATAGTTATCAGTCGCATCACTGGATTGGATCTGGCCCAGGTAAAGCAGATCATTTCCGGCCAGGAAGGCATCCCGCACTGCCAGGTGGGCAGCGAAGGGTTGCTGCCCGCCCAGAGAATAGAAGTCGTGTACCGCGCGCGTCCCCAGGTCGTCGCTGACCATCAGGCCGCCCGCTTCACGCCAACTCGCAAACTGCGGCAATCCCAGGATTTGCGCCAGAGCCTGTGCGTCGAAACTGACCGGCTTGGTAGTAGCACGAATATTGCCTTGAAAGCCCTGGTAACGAATATGGGAAACCAGCAGGCCATCGGCAGTGGCATCCGGCGAGGGCGCGTTCCCGGTCACTGCAAAGAACGGATACAGCTCGATCTGTTTCAACTGCTCCAGCGATTTACGAACCGTGGAGATTTCCTCTTCGGGCTGGCGATCCGAACCACCGCGGCCGGGAAAATGCTTGGCCACCACGATCAAGCGATTCGAGCTGCCGCTGTGCAACCCTGCGATGTAGGCGCGTCCCATCTCGCCCACCCAGTACGGGTCGCCGCCAAAGACGCGCGTCCCCAGATCGCCGCTGGCCAACGGATTGGGGGAATCCAAAACATCGAGGGACGGCCCCATATACAAGTTGATCCCCAGGCTTGAAAGTTCGGTCCCCAACGCCGTACCAACTTCGTTCGCCAGATCGGTACTCCAGGTAGCGCCAATCGCCATTTCGGAGGGCAGGGGCGTAAGGTCGTTCAATAACTGGTCGGTGGGGTAGCCGTTACCTTCCTGGGCCAGGCCAACCCAGAGCGGGACGTACCCACGGCGTTCTCCCAATTGCCCGTTTGCGTCTGGCACCGGGTTCATGGCGCTTTCCCAGGCCAGGCGCTGCAAACTTTCGATCAAACTATATGCACCGCTGGCAGTGTGGGGAGAAGCAATGAAGTTGTCGTTCGAGGCTTGCAGCACCACCCCGCCCACATAATGGTTCGCAATGAGATCATAGATTTTCGAATCTGTGCTCACATCCGTGCCTGTAAAATTAACCAGGAACAACTGCCCGACGCGTTCCTCAGGAGTCATTTTATCGAGAAGAGACTTCACCTCCGGGGACGGCGTAGGCGTCTGCGCCTGCACACCAAGTGAGGGCGCAAAGGCAGCGGCCACCAACGCTATGAGGATGAGGAAGACCAGGACTTGTCTCACCGGCAGGCAGCCCCCAAACAGACTCGACGCCGCGCGCCATCGGTCAACGGCGTGCGGCGAAGGAACGCTTCGGCCCGCCCCCCAGCCTGTTCCAGCCATTCGACAGGGATCATCCACCCCTCCCCAGGGCAGGAACGACTGCCAATGGATCGTCGGTGAACAGACCGTCCACGCCCCAACCGATCAGTTTCGTTACTTCTACAGGCGTGTTCGCCGTCCAAACGTGGACGCGACGGTTGAGCTTATGCACGCGCGCAACCTGCGGCGCGCTGGCATCTGAAATATGCGGATGCAGAGCCTGGTATTCCCCAAACATAAATCCGAATGAGCGCGCCCAGGTCCCCAGCCAGCCGGGCATGGCCAGCAATCCACGCGGGACATCGGGCAGGAGACGGGCCGCCGTCTTCAAATTGGAGGGGAAGAAGGATGAGAACAAAATGCGATCCTGCAATGTGTGCCGCTTGACCAGCTCACAGACCCGCTCCACCAGTTGGTCGCGCGGCGTGGCATAGTTGGTCAACTCGACGTTGATGACACAGCGTTTGCCAATCGCTTCAAAGACTTCTTCAAGCAGGGGCACTTTGGCGCCGCGATAAATTTCGGAAAAATAACTGCCGGCGTCGAGCTTGCGGAAGTCGGCCAGCGCCAGGTCTCGCACGCGGCCGTGACCGTTGGTGGTGCGGTCCACTGTCGGGTCGTGGATGACGATCACGTGACCATCGGCAGTGAGTTTGACGTCCAACTCCACGCCATCGGCACCCT
>JAKANW010000037.1 GCA_021823555.1 Chloroflexota bacterium | reverse complement strand
AGGAGGCGGCCATGGTGCAAAGAGACGATGCGGTTATTTTGAATACATTGATGCGGCAAGCGCTGGTTTCGGCGCAGGAAGTGATGGGAGAGAATGGTTTGAATGCCGTATTGCGCACCAGCGGTTTGGAACGTTACGTGGGCAACTTCCCGCCCGACAACCTCGAACCGGCCATCCAGACCGCCCAATATGCCCACTTCAACCAGGCCATCGAAGAGTTTTATGGGCGCGGCGGACGCGGCATGTTGCGCCGCATTGGCAAGGCGTCTTTCCAATATGCTGTTCGTGAACAGGCCGCCCTGCTTGGCATTGCCGGCGTAGCGCTGAAACTTTTGCCTGAAAAGCAGCGCATTAAATTCATCTTGAACAGCATGGTGGGCGCGCTCAAAAAGTCCAATGCACAGGTGGATGCCTGGGTGGAGGACGGTGAGCGTCTCGCCTACGTGGATGCCACCTGCGGTATCTGCCACGCCCGTAAAAGCGAGACGGTAATCTGTCACCTTTACGTTGGTTCGATTGGCGAGGCCGTGGAGTGGGCTGCCGGAAAGCCGCACGATATCATCGAAACCCATTGCATAGCCAAGGGTGATCCCTATTGTCGTTTTGAAGTTGGGGATGTAATTGCACATGCCTGAAGCCCTGTGGCCGCCTCGCACTTTGCATCGTTTTGTGGATGCACTTTCCACAGATCTGGGGCAGGACACGCTCTCCGTCGTGCTCGAAAAGGCTGGACTGCCGCCCGAATGGGCGCATCCCGAACACCTTGGCCCGCTGGATGAGCTCCGTTCTGCACAAGCCTATGCACGTTTGCAAGCTGCCTTGCGTACATACTATGGCCGCGGGGCGCGCGGCATCCTGCGGCGGATTGGCGGCAAATTGTGGGAGCCATTGTTGAACGATGCATCCTTTGTGCTCAAGAGTCAGGCCATGTTCGTGCGCGGAATGCCCTCCAGCCTGCGACGCAAGCCCATCCTGGACGTGTTGGCGCGTCTACTCAGCGTAAACGACGGCGATCTGACGGTTCATACCCTGGACCTTGACCTGCTGCTTGTGGATCACGCCTCGCCTACCACCCAGGGCCAATCCGATCCCGCCCCGGTCTGTTTTGTGACCCAGGGGTTGGTGCGCGAAGCCCTCTATTGGGCCGTCGGCGAGGAACACGACATTGAAGAGACTTCCTGCCGCGCCGCCGGCGCGACGGACTGTGAATTCAAGATCACTGCTGGAGGATAAGATGAAGACCTTTGAAACGAACTGGAAGACCCGGGACGGGCTGGATATTTATGGGCGCGGGTGGGAACCGGATCAAGCCCCCAAAGCAGTGATCTGCCTGGTGCACGGGCACGGCGAGCACGTCAACCGTTACGCACACGTTGGCGCAGCCTTTGCCAATGCAGGCTATGTCCTGATGGGGTTCGACCAGCGCGGGCATGGAAAATCGGCTGGCCCGCGCGGGCACACGCCTTCCTATGATGCACTGATGGACGACGTCGCCGACCTGTTGGCTCAAGCCGGGTCGCGTTACCCGGGACTGCCGCAATTCCTCTATGGTCACAGCATGGGCGGCAACGAAGTGCTTAATTTTGTTCTGCGCCGCAAGCCAATCCTGGCCGGTGTGATTGCCACCGGGCCGTGGCTGCGGCTGGCCTTCCAACCACCTGCCTTGCAAGTGACGCTTGGCAGGCTGATGAACCGTATCGCGCCGGCCTTTACACAAGCCTCCGGCCTGGATGCAGAGGCGCTCTCGCATGACCAGAAAGTAGTGGACGCCTACGTGAACGACCCGCTCGTACATGACAAGATCACAGCGCGTATGTTCGTGGAATTATTTGGTTCAGGAGAATGGGCTTTGACACAGGCCGCGCAGTTCCCTCTGCCGCTTCTGCTCATGCACGGCAGCGCTGACCGGTTGACTTCCGCGGATGCCAGCCGCGAGTTCACTCGCAGCGGTAGCGCCAATGTCCCCTTGCACATCTGGGATGGCTGGTTCCATGAAATCCATAATGAACCTGACCAGCAGGAAGTCTTCAAGATGATGATTGACTGGATGAATGCGCGCCTGGGAAAATGAGAAAGCATTAAACCATTTCTGGACAAATCCCCCTGAACGTGGGAAAATTTCAAACCTGCTTTTATAGAGTACTGCGTATGTATCTAGATCTAACTTTCCATTTTTGCCTGTAAAAATTTCCCCGGAAGTTTAGAGATTTATGCAAGAAGCAGTAAAATAATCCGAAGGAGAATATAGGGTATGAGCAAAGATGAAGGGATAAGCAAGCGCCAGGCGCGCCGCGAACAACGCCGGCGCGCCGAACAACGTTCCCGCTTGATCACGATTGGCCTGATTGTGGCGGGCGCGTTATTGGTAGCTTTTGTGTTGATCTATCCAAACGTCCAGGCAGTAGGTGCGATCGCGACAGCCGAGGCCCGCACTCGTCCACAGGTGAAAGACAATGGGGCCGGGGACCCGAATGCGCCGGTCAAGATCGAGGAGTTTTCTGACTTTCAATGCCCGTACTGCAAGCATTTCTACGAGCAGACCGAAGCACAGGTGATGGATGCTTATGTCGCCACAGGCAAAGTGTATTTCACCTACCGTTCCTTCGGCGAATTCATTGGGCCGGAATCCAGGGCTGCGGCAGAGGCAGCCTATTGCGCCGGAGACCAGAATAAATTCTGGGAAATGCACGACATCCTCTTCGCCAACCAGAAGGCCGAGAATGCAGGCGATTTCACAAACCCGCGCCTGGTTGCCTTTGCACAGAAGATTGGCCTGGATATGACCCGGTTCCATTCTTGTTTTGACAACGGCACCTATAGCAGCCGGGTGGACCAGGACGGCGTGGATGGCCGGGCTGCCAACGTCAAGGCAACGCCGTCGTTTGTTTTGTCCTATACGGTTAACGGCCAGGTGAAGTCTGAACTGATCGAAGGCGCTGAACCGTTTAGCACCTTCCAGGCCAAGATTGATGCTGCCCTGAAAGAGATGGGCAAGTAATCCATCCACTCTGTCGGGCAAGCTTGGATAATTCAAAAGGACGCAGGAACTCCTGCGCCCTTTTTGATACCGTAGCGGAATGCCATTCCGCTCCACGCTACTAACCCCCCAGCAATTTCAAGATCCATACAATCAGCGGAGCAATGGCCAGCGCCGGGAGCATGTTGCCCACGCGGATGGGTTTGATCTCCAGCAGGCTGCTAAGGGCCAGGCCGACCAGTATCACGCCGCCGGCGGCGGTCATTTCGGCGATCATCGGGTCGGTCAGGACGGCGCTCAATTGCCCCGCCATCAGGCTGATCCCGCCCTGGTAGACCAGGACGATCATACTGGAGAACAGCACGCCCACACCCAGCGTGGAAGCGAAAGCCAGCGATGCAAACCCATCCAGCACAGACTTGACCGCCAGGAGGTTATAGTCGCCGCGCAGGCCGTCGTTAATGGATCCCAGGATGGTCATCGGGCCAATGCAGTAGAGCAAGGAAGCGGTCAGGAAGCCGCGTACGAATCGGGAACTGGCGCCAGCCTCGGTGTCCCGCGCGAAGCGTTCCTCCAGGAACTTGCCCAGGCGCTGCAGGCCATCCTCGATCTTCCACCATTCGCCCAGCAGGGTGCCGATCAATAGGCTCCCCAATACGATCAGGGAGTTGTTGGTCTTGAAGAACATTTGAAAACCCATGGCAGCCGTGAAGAGACCCATGCCTGCCACGACGGTTTGTTTGAGGCGGTCGGGGATGCGCGCGCCGAACAGCATACCCAGCGAGCCGCCAACCAGGATGGTGAAGACGTTGAGAAGGGTGCCGGTCATTCAGATTCTTTCGCCAGTGATGTGGATTTTCCTGCAGATTGGTTTTCGAGCAATTCCAACACAAAGCAAAGCGATGAGAGGCGATTGAGATAGCGTTGCAGGTCGGCGTTGGTGATCTCGTTTTCATCGAACAATGCGACCACGCGCCGCTCGGCCCGGCGGACAATTGCCCGCGCCAACGAGAGCGCCGCGCCGCCGGGAGTGTCGCCCGGCAGGATGAACTCCTTCGGCATCTGCACGAGCTGGCTGACCGCGTCGGTCTGCTGCTCCAGCCACTCGACGCGCGCCGCGTCGATGGCGCGGAACTGCGCGGCGTTTTCGGGCGTGGCGGCCACCTCGGCCATCAGCTTGTACAGGTCGCGCTGCGCCTCCAACAAGATCGGCGCGGTCTGCGCGGCAACGCACTGGGCACGCGCCAGGCCCATTGCAGCCGAGGCCTCGTCCAGCGCGCCCAACGCTTCCATGCGGGCGTGGTATTTGGGAACGCGGCCCTCGCCCAGCAGGCCGGTGGTGCCGTCGTCGCCTTTGGCGGTGTAAAAAGTCATGCGGGCATTATAACCAAGATTCGGCGGGCGCCACCCAATATGTCGTATAATTTTCAACAATCATGTTGACCAGCATTCACGCCCAAATGATCCACCAGGCGCTCGGCGAATTTTTCAGCCCGCGCGCCCTTCAAGGGATCATCGCGGCCAATCTTGGCCAGGATGGTCTGCGCGGGCAACTTGCTCACGAAGAATATCACTTCGATAACAATGCCTTTGAAAAAAGCTGCGCCTACCTCGACGAACAGCGCCGCCTGACCCTTTCGGCCTTGAAGATGGGTGACGCTCCTGCTGCCTGGGCCGCCTTTGGGCGATTGACTCACACCGCGCAGGATTTCTACTCTCATAGCAACTACGTGGCCTTGTGGCTTGCCCGTCATGCGGACCCGACGCCTCCCGCCCCGCCCGAAATTGATCCCGTTGATCCAGACCTGGTTGCCAGCCCGGAACTGCATTCCGGCAAACTGTATTATCCACAGGAAGCTCTTTACTTTATCCCCGCCTTGCGCACCATTGCCCTGTCCTTCCTGCCGCGCGACTCGCACGCCCACATGAACCTCGACTCCGCCGAACGCGGCCCGAACTTCGAGTATGCCTTTCAGGCCGCTGCCAAACGCACGCGGCTGGAGTTTGAGCAAATCCGTTCGGCGCTTTCAGTAGATGAACTTGCCGTTTTTGCCGACATGGGCCGCGCCGGAATAAACCTTGCTTCCCAATCTGCTGGTTGACTCAGTTTATGCCACGCAAAAACACCTCCACCACCTCCTTTGGCTCACCTGGCCGTGTCGGGCACGATGCGTCGGCTTTTTATTCCACGCGTATGTATGCCGAACAGCCGCAAGCCGAACCCGTGGACTACGTGGAGAATCCCCTCCCGCCTGCTTTGCTCGATACGATCATTCATGCCTCGTCTGAGCAAATGACAGATCTGCCTGATGCGAGCGTGCATCTCATGATTACTTCGCCGCCGTACAATGTGGGCAAAGACTATGATGAAGATCTGACCCTCGACGAATACCTGGCCTTCCTGCGCCGCGTCTGGGCCGAGACGTACCGCGTTCTGGTTCCTGGCGGGCGGGCCTGCATCAACGTGGCCAACCTGGGACGCAAGCCTTATATTCCTCTGCATGCTTTCATCGCACAGGATATGATCGAGCTGGGCTTTCTCATGCGCGGTGAGATCATCTGGGACAAGGCTGCCAGCGCCAGCAATTCCACCGCTTGGGGGTCATGGCAATCGGCCTCCAACCCGACCCTGCGGGATGTGCATGAATACATCCTGGTGTTCTCCAAAGCCAATTTCCGCCGCGACAGGTTCAAGGTCCGGGCTGAAGCGGGCGAGGATTCCATCACACGCGACGAGTTCCTCGAGTTCACCAAGTCTGTCTGGAAGTTCGGCGCCGAGTCGGCTCGCAGAGTCGGGCATCCCGCGCCGTTCCCGGTCGAATTGCCGTATCGCCTGATCCAGCTTTATACGTTCACCGGCGAGGCGGTGCTCGATCCCTTCATGGGGTCCGGGCAGACCGCGCTGGCGGCGCTCAAAAGTGGGCGGCATTTCGTGGGCTATGAAACCGACGGGCAATATTTGAAGCTGGCGGAGAAGCGCATTCGCGCTGAAAAGTAGTGATCTATTGCATAAGCCTTTTTAGGAATAATGTGGAAGCTCTGCTTCCGTAGAAACAAACAACCCCGCTGTTTCACGGGGTTGTTTGTTTCTCGAGGAAAATTTGGTATCTGTTCAGGCCGTGCGTCGCACTATCGGTCTTTGTCGGTATCGAAGGCGCGGGCGTGTTGACGGGATATGGCCTGCTGGCACGCTTCCTTGGAATTTTTCGATTTGAAAAATAAGCGGCGCCTGCATCCTTTGTCTCGCAAAAGCGTATAAATAAACGAAATGGAGGCAGAAATGGCTGCTCATATAAAACATCACCATACCCCCTGGTTCCTCTGGCCGTTCGTGGCGATATGGCGGCTGGTGGCAACCATTGTCGAGCTGGTCGGGCGTTTCGTCGCGATGGTGCTCGGCATCGTCTTGATCGTTGTCGGTGTGATCGTCAGCCTGACGATCATCGGAGCGATCATCGGCATCCCCTTGGCGATCATCGGGTTGCTGTTGTTCTTGAAGGGGTTATTCTAAAAGCACTGGGCGGGAATTCTCCCGCCCAGTGGCTTAATTGGGATTCGTCTCGGGTTGAGGACCTGGCCGCAAAAAAGGGGGCAGGATCCGGGTCCGGAGGGATGCGAAGAACTTCCGTACCGCCGGGATGCGGAGAAATAACAGGACGATCACGACCAGTCCATAGATCAAGGGGCGGAGGATGTCGCCGTGCAGGGAGAAGAGATCGCCTTTTTTGCTCCAGGCATAATGCAGGATGGCTAGTGGCGCGATGAAGTACACAACCTGGTGCAGGCGTTTCCAGCCTTTGCCGAGGCGGACTTTCCAGATGTCGAATGAGGTGACAGCCAGGGGGATCAGCAAGAGGAACGAGGTCATGCCCAGGATGATGTACGGTTTTTGAAAAACGGTCTGGATAATGAGACTCCACGCCAGGCCATAATCGAGGTCCACAAAGATTAGTATGTGGATGACCGCATACATAAAAGCGTACAGCCCGAGGGCGCGGCGGCGCTTGATGGGTTCGCGCCAGTGGAAGAGCGTGTTGAGCGGCGTGCAGGCCAGCGAGAGGATCAATAAGGTGACGGCAGCCAGGCCGGTGCGCTGTTCCATATCCTGGATTGGGTTGACCGAGAGATAGCCAAACAGAAAATCGAAGATCAGGTGCGCCAGGGGGTACAAGGCGCCGAGGTGGATAAGGATTTGGAGAGGGGTGTAGCGTTTGAAAACTTTTTTCATGAGTTCTCAAAATGATTTTCGCATCGTCCCGCAAGCATGCACTGAGCCTGTCGAAGTATTCCAGCAATTCACGCAGGCTTCGGCACCGACCTGCGGGACGTTTTGCATAAGATGAATTAGTAGTTTTGGATCAGGTCCATGCCAGTGTACATGCTGGCAACCTGCCCGGCATACCCGTTGAACATCAGGGTGGGACGGCGGGCAAGTTCGCCGATGCGGCGTTCCGTGGCCTGCGACCAGCGCGGATGCGGCCGGTTGGGATTGACGTTGGAATAGAAACCGTATTCATCCGGGGCGATGGTGGACCACATGGTTGCCGGTTGTTCAGCCACCAGTTCGATCTTTACAATAGCCTTGATGGACTTGAAGCCGTATTTCCACGGCGCGACCAGGCGGATGGGCGCGCCGTCCTGTTTGGGAAGGTCCTGGCCATACATGCCGGTGGCCAGGATGGTCAGGTCGTTCATGGCTTCATCGAGCCGCAGGCCTTCCTGGTACGGCCAGGGATAGAAGGGGGAATTCTGTCCCGGCATTTCCTTGGGGCGATAGATCGATTCAAAGCGGACGAATTTCGCGTCCGAGGTCGGCTGCACTTCCTTGAGCAGGCTGGCGAGCGTGAAGCCTGTCCACGGGATGACCATGCTCCAGGCTTCCACGCAGCGCAGGCGGTAAATGCGCTCTTCCTGTGTGAAGTTTTTGATCAGGTCCTCGATGGCGTAGGTCTTGGCGTTCTTGACCAGCCCGCCCACTTCCACTGTCCACGGATGGGTGACGAAACTCTGCGACATGGGAGCCACACCTTGCTTATCCGTGGTGAACTCGTAGTAATTGTTGTAGTTGGTGATATCCTCGAATTTATTGACCGGGTTGCCGAGTTCATCTTTCATACCGTTGGCCTGTGGGATGGGGCCTTGTGGAGCCACCTGTACCTGCGGCGCGCAGGCGGACAGCAGGGCAGTGCCTGTGACGATGCCGGCGGCTTTCAGGAAGTCGCGGCGCGTGAGGTAGAGCGAGTGAGGCGTGATCTCGGATGGAAGGACAGGGACAGATTTAAGATTTGTATCCATGGTTACCTCTAATCATTTTCTGCGAGTAGATCTTGAATGGCATTTTCGGTTTCGGCGTAAGCGCCTTCGCCGATGTGAATATAACGGATGTGGCCGCGTTTATCAATCAGGTAGAGCGTTGGCCAGTATTGATTTTTATAGGCATTCCACGTAGCGCCGCTGTTGTCCTGCGCGACGGGGTACTCGATCCCGAAACGGGCCACGGCATCCTTGAGATTGTTTGGGTCAGCCTCGTAGCTGAATTCGGGGAAGTGGTTGCCGATGATGACCAGTCCCTGATCCCTGTATTTGCCATACCAGGCTTTCAGCGACGGGATCACATGCTGGCAATTGATGCAGCCCAGAGTCCACATGTCAATCAGCACGACTTTGCCGCGCAGGCCTGCCAGTCGCAGCGGCGAATCCGCATTCAGCCAGGTAGTGTTCGTTAGTTCGGGGGCCGGCCCGAGGTCCGTGAGAGAGGCGGTGTGAGGGGTGGCGGTTCGAGTCATGCCGGTCGTTTGGGCCGGTGAGGCCGTCCCACATCCGGCCAGGACGAGTGCAAGAAATAAAGTCAGCCAGCGTTTCATCGGTCAGTCTCCTTGATGAAACGATTGTAAAAAATCTTCCTTATGAAAAGATTACGAAAGACTGAGAAAACGGTTAAGGGAGTGTGAACGTAAAAGTGGCGCCCCGGCCTGCAACGCTCTCCACGCGGATGCTGCCCCCGTGCGCTTCAACGATGCCGCGTGCGATGGCCAGACCCAACCCGGCTCCGCCCGTGGCGCGGCTGCGCGACTTCTCGCCGCGATAGAAACGCTCGAACACGTGCGGGATATCCTCGGGACGGATACCCTCGCCGCTATCGCGCACGCTCACTTCCACGCTCGAGCCTGTTCGCCGCGCCGCGACTTCGACCTGCCCTCCGGCGGGGGTGTGCCGCAGCGCGTTGCTGATCAGGTTGTTCAACACCCGGCCAATGCGCTGCGTATCCATGAGGACCGGGTCAATGCCGGTCGCCGCCTCGCCTTTCAGGGATATGCCCTGGCGCAGGGCCAGCTCAGAAAAAGACTCGAGTGTGTCCGAGATCAGGTCGGTCAGGGAACTATTGGAGCGGTCGAGCGGCAGGCCGCCCGCGTCCAGTTGCGCCATTTGAAACAGGTCGTCAATCAAAGCGGAGAGGGAACGCACGTCACGCTGCGTGGTATGCAGATATCGTTTGACGGTTTCCGGTTCCTCCGCCATCCCATCGGTCAGGGCCTCGAGCACGGCGCGGATGGAAGCCAGCGGGGTCTGCAGATCGTGGCCGACCCAGGCGATCAGGTCGCGGCGCAGGTCCTCGAGTTCGCGTTGCTTGCGGTCGGCGGTTTCGAGCCGGGCGGCCATCTGATTGAAAGCTGCGGCCAGCGCGGCCGCCTCATCCCGCCCGCTGACCGGGACGCGCGTCTGCAAGTCGCCTCGCGAGAGTCGCTCTGCGGCGTCTTTGAGCAGGTGCAGGCGGTCGGTGATGGTGTTGGAGATGAAGTAACCGAGCACCATGGCCATGCCGCTGGCAAAGACCAACAGCACGATGGCCAGCAGCAGGTCGTGCTGGCTGGCGAACATCATCTGCGCTGAAAACCAGACGTTGAAGAAAGTCAAAATACTGGAGAGGGCATAACTACCCAGCAGGGTCCAGCGCATGGTAGGCGAGCGGGTCAGCCAGCCGAGACGGTAGGCCCCGTAGCCGGCCAGCGCCGAGACCAGGGCTGTGACGGCCAGGAAGATGGCCATGTGCCCCAGTTCGGCCAGCGGGGGAGCCATAACCAGCATGAAGATGCCCAGTGAGACCGCCACGATCAGCAGGACGCCGAGGGTGAAGCGGGTCAACATGGGCAGGCGGGAAAGGGAGGGTTTCATAAAGTGCTCTTTGGAGTCCAACGTCTCCAGACATTGGACTCCAAATCAGTTACGGCTCAAACTTATAACCTACGCTCCAGACTGTGAGCAAGCGCCGCGGGTTGGACGGGTCGGCCTCGATCTTTTCGCGCAGCCGGCGCACGTGCACGGTGACGGTGCCGGGGTCAATGTATTCCGCGCCGCCCCAGACGCGCTCCAGCAATTGCTGGCGGGTGAACACCTGGCGCGGATGTCGCGCCAGCAGGTACAGCATGTCAAACTCTTTGGCGGTCAGTTCCACAGATGACTTGCCAACGGTGACCACGCGGCTGCGCGGGTCAATGGTCAGATCGTTGAAGTTGAGCGGGCGTTCCGGCTCGATGGTATTTTGGTCGCGCCCCGCGCGGCGCAGGATGGCGCGCACCCGGCTGACCAGTTCCTGTGGGCTGAACGGCTTGACCACATAATCGTCCGCGCCCATCTCGAGGCCGGCGATGCGGTCAATCTCCTCGCGGCGCGCTGTCAGCATGATGATCGGCACATTGGAACGGTCACGCAACCAACGGGTCAGGGAGAGACCGTCCACCTGGGGCAGCATTAAGTCCAGGATCACGAAGTCCGGGATGGATCCCTCGAGCATCGTCATGGCTTCCCTGCCGTCTGAGGCGGTCTGGACATTGAATCCGGCGCGCTTCAGATAGAGGCTGACAACCTCGGCAATGCTGGCTTCATCTTCTACTACAAGGATCGTCTCACTGCTCATTGTGCTCCATCATAGTCGAAACTGGAAATCGAAGGGATTAACAAATTCTTACGGTTGCAAGTGCGACGTTCATCTTTTCATAATAATTTTACAGCCGTTTTGTAAGCTCTTCCCGCTAAGATGGCGGCATTAAACCCAAAGGAGAACCCATGAAACTGCGTACTGTTTTGTTTAGCCTTTTCCTTTCGCTGGCTTTCGTGCTGACTGCCTGCGGCGGCCCAATAGCCACGCCCGAAGCGATGATGTCGCACGACACGGCAACGCCGGATGCCATGATGCAGAACGAAGCCACGTCCACGCCGGACACGATGATGATGCACGAGACACCCACGCCTGATACCATGATGATGCATGATACGGCGACTCCGGATACGATGATGATGCACGAAACACCCACTCCCGATGCGATGATGACCCAGGATGCCATGTCCACGCCGGGAGCCATGATGGAACCCCCTGCCTGGTTCAGCGCGCAACTGACCGAAGCCCACAGCGGACAACCCTTCAACATTCAGGACTTCAGCGGGAAGGTCGTGCTGGTCGAGAGCATGGCCGTGTGGTGCACGAACTGTCTCGCCCAGCAGCAGCAGATCAAGGATCTACATACTGCCATGGGGATGCGCGATGACTTCGTCAGCGTCTCGCTGGATATTGATCCCAACGAGAATACCGATGTGCTCAAGGCTTATTTGGCCAAGACCGGCTTTGACTGGAAATATGCCGTGGCCTCTGTGGATGTGGCGCGCGAGATCGGTAAACTATATGGAGACCAGTTCCTGAACCCGCCCTCCACCCCGATCCTGATTATTGACCGGCACGGCGAAGCGCATCCGCTGCCCTTTGGGATCAAGAGTGCAGACGATTTGATGAAGGCCGTCCAGCCCTACCTGGACGGGAGCATGTAGACCAGAATGGCTCATCGCAGGTGACAGTCGCTGCGCAGCGATTGCCACCTGTGCACATTTTACGGATGAGCCAAAATAACCTCATGCAAACCATTTTCACATCCCTCACGATTGGCCTGCTGGCAACCACCAGCCCCTGTGTGCTGCCGTTATATCCTGGTTTCCTGGCCTACATCAGCGGCGGACAGGCAGGCTTGCAGGGAAAGCCGGGCCGTTATCTGTTGGGCTTCTTTGTGCTGGCCGGTGTGTTAACGATGATGCTGGCTCTGGGCGGACTGATCGCCTGGCTTTCGGTCTCCATTGGCCGGGCATTGTCTTTTATCATCCCCCTGGCCGATGGAATCATTATCCTGCTCGGCCTGCTGCTGATCCTGAATATCAATCCGTTCAAGACGCTGCCGCAGGTGCAGGTTCCTGTTCTCTCGCATCCTTTTGTCAATGCCTTCATATATGGCCTGCTTTACGGCCCGATCGCCTTGCCCTGTTCCGGGCCGCTCGTGGTGGGCATCTTTGCGCTATCATTGACTGCGACAGAAGCGCTGAGCAAACTCAATGTCTTCTTTTGGTTCGGGCTGGGATTCG
>JAKANW010000768.1 GCA_021823555.1 Chloroflexota bacterium | reverse complement strand
GACAACCTTCTTTTAGGAAATCGAAACCGTTGGTTGGCATAATAGCACCACAATTATACAGCCCAACCCGTGAACCACCAAACGACGCAATCACCAAACTAAGTTACAATATCGTCCCATGACCAAATTGACCATCATCGGCGGCGGACTGGCCGGGAGTGAAGCCGCCTGGCAAGCCGCCGAACGCGGCATTGATGTCCGCCTCTACGAAATGCGTCCCAAGGTTCCAACCGGTGCGCATGAGACCGCCAACCTGGCAGAGTTGGTCTGTTCCAACTCGCTTGGCTCGAACCTGCCGGACCGCGCTTCGGGTGTGCTCAAAAACGAGCTGCGGCGTCTCGGCTCGATGCTGCTCGAGTGCGCTGAAGCCTCCGCCCTACCGGCAGGCGCGGCGTTAGCGGTCGATCGCGTCGAATTTGCGCGCCGGGTGACGGAACGGATCGAGGGGCACGCGCACATCCGCGTGGTCCGAGAAGAGGCGACGGAGATTCCCGCCGGCCCGGCAATCATCGCTTCCGGTCCGCTCACATCCGAACGATTGTCGGCTTCGATCGCGGCACTCAACGGCGAGGAGCATTTGTATTTCTTCGACGCCATCGCGCCCATCGTCTCTGCCGGAACAATCAACATGAGCATCGCCTTCCGAGCTTCGCGCTACGGCGCGGGCGAGCAGGACGAGGGCGATTACATCAACTGTCCGTTCGACAAAACCCAATATGAAACGTTCGTGCAGGCACTGGCCGCGGCGGAACGCATTGAATTGCGCTCCTTCGAGGACGCCATCCGCGGCGGCGTGAAAGCCGGGATGGTCTTCGAGGGCTGCCTGCCCGTGGAGGTGATCGCTGAACGCGGTGCCAACTCATTGGCGTTCGGGCCGATGCGCCCGGTGGGACTAACCGACCCGCGTACGGGACGACGACCGTACGCCATTGTTCAATTGCGGCAGGATAATCTTGCCGGCGACCTCTACAACTTGGTGGGGTTTCAGACCAACCTCAAGTTCCAGGAGCAGAAGCGGGTCTTCCGCTTGATTCCCGGGCTGGAACATGCCGAATTCGTGCGCTACGGGCAGATGCACCGCAATACGTTCATCGCCTCGCCCAAGGTTTTGCGGCCCACCCTGCAACACAAAAGCCGCGACGATCTTTTCTTTGCTGGTCAGCTCACGGGCGTGGAAGGCTACATGGGCAACATTGCCACCGGGCTGTTGGCGGGCTGGAACGCGGCGCGGCTGCTCCAGCGCCAATCTCCGCTTGAACTTCCAGCGACCACCATGCTGGGTGCGCTGTGTCATTACGTCACGCACGCCGATCTGCGCGACTTCCAGCCGATGAAAGCCAATTTCGGCATCTTGCCCGCGCTTCCCAATGCGGACAAACTTCAAAAACGAGACCGCGCCCAACGCTACGCGGGACGCGCCTTGAACGATCTGGAGAACTTCCTCGCAACCTATGAAACAAATTAATCGCATTTTGCTGTTCACACTTGGCATCATCGCCATGCTTTTGGGTGGATTCATTTTATGGAGAGATTCCCGCATCAACAACCGCCAGCGATTCCAACCCTTCGACGCCCAACGCGCCTACCAAGACGTGGTCAACCAGACCGCGTTCGGTCCGCGCACGCCGGGCAGTAAGGCGCACGACCAAGTCATTGATTACATTCGGGGTGAATTGCAGCAAGCCAACTGGTTCGTGGATATACAAACGGTTCAGGTGAACGGACACATCATCAAGAATATTATCGCCCGCCGCTCGGATGTGCCGCCGAAGATCATTCTGGGCGCGCACTACGATAGCCGCTTGATGGCCGATAGGGACCCCGACCTTACCAAACAGCAACAGCCTGTTCCGGGCGCAAACGATGGCGCATCAGGCGTGGCGGTACTGCTGGAATTGGGACGCGTCCTGCCGAAGGATAGTGCGCCAATTTGGCTGGTCTTTTTCGACGCCGAGGATCAGGGCAGTATTCCCACATGGGAAAATTGGTCCATCGGCGCGCAAGCCTTTGTACAAAGCTACAGTTTGAAACCCAAGGCAGTTGTGGTTGTGGACATGGTTGGCGATACCGATCTAAAGATCCATCCTGAAAAACAATCCAACCAACGCCTGACCAGCGAGATTTGGCAGGTGGCTGGGCAACTTGGGTATGGAAATGTTTTCGTACCCGATGCCAAATACAGCATCATGGATGACCATGTTCCGTTCCTGAATGCGGGTATTCCCGCCGTGGACATCATCGACATCGAATACCGTTACTGGCATACCTCATATGACACTGCGGATAAGGTCTCGCCGAAAAGCCTCGGGATCGTAGGCACCACTTTACAGGCATGGCTCTCCCTACAAAACCGTTGAGTAGAAAATTTGCCAAAACTGCCCACGTAGCGTAAACTTAACCCATGACTGTTCTGGAGAATCTCTCCAAAATTCGCAAACCATTGATTCGCCGTGCTTCGCAAAGTTTGGCGCGCGGCGCAGGTGTACGCGAGAACTTCGAGGGGCAACTGGAGCGATTCTTCGACCTGTTCGAGCAAGCCGTGGTCACCGGTGATCCGGCCTGGCTGGACGCCGTCCTTTACGACTGGTCAAACGCCAGCACCCAAACCGACCTGCAAGAGGGCCAGAAAAACGCCACCCAACTGCTCAATATCATCATTAGAATGACCGCCGAAGTGGCGCGCGACATCCTCGACGAAAGCGAAGCCATTGACCTGATCGTCGTTACGCTGCCCATCTTCACCCAGGCCCTCGACAAAACCGCACGCATGGAAATGGATGTGCGCGTGGCATATTACGCTGGTGAAGTAACCGA
>JAKANW010000767.1 GCA_021823555.1 Chloroflexota bacterium | reverse complement strand
GGAATCCTTCCATAGGTGAAATGCCATTCCAGTTACCGCCAAGATATTCAACACCGCTCGTAATAAAGGCGCGTTGGGTAACACCCGTTGTAATGCTGGCAGAAACCTTTCCATCCATGCCCACATACACGGTCAGTTCCGGCGTGAGCAGCACAGGCAGCCAGCCTACCATGATCGTGATCGGATTGAAGTAATACCTGGCAATTCGCACGGGGTCAGGTAGGAGAGGCCCAAGAAAATCTATTGTAGAACTGACTTCAAGCCGGGCTTCTTCCTCCGTATTGACAAAAAAGTTCAATTCATTCACCTGGGAGTCCGATATTTTAGCTTTGAATGAAAAAGCGGGCTTGAGGTTGATATAACCATTCGCCGCCACCTGATCGTCGGTGGTTGAAGGATTGCCGTCTCCATCGGTCAAGACCACATTTTGCAGGGTGAGATTAAACCCGTCAGGCGCGGCGCGTGGAATATAGCTCACCAGTTGCAGGCCGGGTGACTGTTCGGCGCCGAATATATTCTCCGGCGTCAGGGGTTGTTCGACTCCAATGTCCGCTTTAACGATAGCCTCATCGAGAGCCGCTTGGATGGTCCTTACGATGATCTCATTGTTGCTAAAAACAATATCCGTGACTTTTCGCTGGAAACCAAATGGCATCAGCCTGGATTGTGTTCCAATCATAATCTCGCCAACTGCCAGCGAATCCAATGCGGGCGTATGCCCGGCAAAGGTATATGTCCCATCATCATTCACGGCGCGTAACAAGCCCAGTGCATCCTGATCCAGCAATTTCACCAGGGGCGAAATGATGGCTTCTCCCTGCGGAGCCGGCGCCTCCGTAACTTGAAAAAGCCTGGATGGCTGCAAAGCCGCCGCCGGCTGGACACTGACGACAATGATGGCCGTAAACACCCCGAACCAGGTTAACCATTTCCCCGCCTTGCGAAAGTTTTTCCCTTTCATCAGAGCCTCCTCCCCATCCAAGAACCGCGTTTAAAGTATAGACATCTTCCAGGCAAAATTCAATATCCATCCTTGACAAATAGATAAACTTCGATATAATGTCAAATAGAAAATCATCTATATGACAACCCTTGATCCTGTCCTCTTTGCCAAAGCCATCGCCGACGAGACCCGCCAGAAGATCATGAACCTGGTATGTTGCAACTCGTTGTCGGTGAGTGAGATCGTGGAAAAACTGGATGTCTCCCAGCCAACCGTCTCGCATCACCTCGCCATTTTGCGCGAGGTGGGGCTGGTCAGCGTGCGGGAGGAGGGCAAACAGACCTTCTACTCGCTCAACCAGGAACGGGTCGCATTTTGCTGCGGGCAACTGATGATCAAGTTCGCCCCAGAAACAATCACCACCGAGACACTGATCAAAACCATTAACAAGGCCTAACCGGGACAACTCTGCGGCCGCGAGACCTGTCCCGTTTTTTTGGCAAGATACATAGACAATTATCTATATAAGGAGACAATAATGACAACCCCCATTCACGACGCGGTCCGCGAGCATTACGCGGAACGGATAAAGAACGCCGCCTCCTGCTGCGGACCCGATAACTGCTGCTCCACCGACAGCAGCCTCTACCCCACAGATTTGCTTGCCACCCTGCCCGAAGGCGAGTCCGTCGTCAGCTACGGATGCGGCGACCCGATCACACTGGCCTCGCTCCTGCCTGGGCAAACTGTCCTTGATCTCGGCTCCGGCGCGGGACTCGATTGCTTCTTTGCCGCCCAAAAAGTCGGCGCGACGGGACACGTGATCGGCGTGGATATGACTCCCGAAATGATCGAACGCGCCCGGTCCAGTGCGAAGCGGTTGAATCTCGACAACGTGGAATTCCGTCAGGGTTATCTCGAAGATTTGCCGGTGGATTCCAACAGCGTGGATGTCATCATCTCGAACTGCGTAATCAACCTTTCGCCGGATAAGAACAAAGTCTTTGCGGAGGCGTTCCGCGTGCTCCGAAGTCCCGACCCCGCGTCGGGGAAACCCGGCGGCAAGCTGGCGGTATCGGATATCGTCACCGATGGCCCACTGCCCGAGGCGATCAAGAAAAGTTTGAGCGCGTGGGCGGGCTGCGTGGCGGGCGCGGTCGAAGCGAAGGATTATATTGACATGATGGAAAAAGTGGGCTTTACGGATATTTCCATCAAGCCTGTGTTCTTCGATAAAGAAACCGTTGACTCCGTTCTTGCCGATATAGGCGATGCGATTGACCTGAACACCATCTCGCGCGATGATGTGTACAAAGCAGTGTACAGCGCCAAGATCACGGCACACAAGCCTACGTAAATCTAAATTTCGCAGCGGCGACTTCAGTCGCTTTTCGAACGACTGAAGTCGTTACTACGTTTTCGTGAACTACTGGAAAATAAATTATCTTCGACGAACTGCAAGTTTGAAACGGTTGCCTGGGGACTGTTGCTGGTCTGGTGGGGTCTGTCAGACTCAGATTTCGGGCTGGTTCCATCCCTGCCTCAAGGCGCAGGCCGGATTGGCGTCGGCTTGATCCTACCAGGCCTGAATGCGGCTCGGACCCTGAACAAGATCCCCGCAAGTGGATTCACAATCACTCTCGGCATTTTCGCGCTCGCGCTGGGAGGCCTGAAACTGGGCCGCTCGGTCCTTGGCCTGCCGCCCATTGAGATTTCCCTCTTCCCGATCCTGTTGATCGCACTGGGAACGTTCCTGCTGGCACGCGAAATCACACGGTTCCGCAAGGCCGAGTTCGGGTCTTAAGCCACTACAAGAAAGAGAAAACATCATGTATCTGGAAAACGGAAGGGACTTGTTCCGCGGGATCATGA
>JAKANW010000766.1 GCA_021823555.1 Chloroflexota bacterium | reverse complement strand
TGCGATGGGATTTTTTTCATATCATGTTGCGCTCCGTCCTGACCTTGTCGAAGGGCCATGAGTTTCTCAAATAAAACGCGTTCGTGCGCGGCGTGCTGGTCAACCAAATACAAACCGTCCGGCCCCTCCGCCACCAGGTAGGTCGCGCCGATTTGGCCGATGAGTCTTAACAGCGGAAGGTTGAAAGTTGAAGGTTGAACAGGAACCGCCGCCTGAGCCGCATCTCCTGCCGCTGATAACTGTTCCCCCACCTCTGCCGCCATGCTCCAATCCAGGCCCAGCTCGCGCGGCTCGGCAGGACGCGCGGTTCCTCCCCACAGAGTCGGTGCAACGGAGGGCACGGGCGCATAAGCCAGCAAGGCGCGCCGCACCGCCCGCTGGACGAAGCTGAACACGCGCTCCTGGTTCTTGAAACGCACTTCCGCCTTGGCTGGATGAACGTTCACGTCCACTTCCTCCGGCTCCGTCTCCAGGAACAACGCCGTGAGTGGATACCGTCCCACCATCAGCAAGGTATGATAGGCCTGCAGGAGCGCTGTGTTCAGGGCTATTTCCTGCACCCAGCGACCATTGACGAAAAAGGTGATCTCCCTGCGGTTGGAACGCGTTAACGAAGTGGGACTGATAAAACCGGTTAAACGGTAGCCATCTTCCTCAGCCAACACATCGAGCATTTGCCTGGCTACATCTACTCCATACAGCGCTGCCAGGATGGCGCGCCGGTCGCCATCGCCTGCGGTTTGCAGGGAAACTCCCTTGCCCTCGCTCAACTTGAAACGCACGTCAGGATAGGCCAACGCATAACGCGTTACCAGGTTGTCAATGGCGCGCCGTTCTGTCACGTCAGCCTTCAAAAATTTCAGGCGGGCCGGAACGTTGTAGAACAGGTCTTCCACGCGCACCACCGTCCCGACCGGTGCGCCGGTCGGCTCCAGCTTTCCGTTCTGCCCGCCTTCCACGCGCAGGCGCGCCCCGGCCGGCGACCCGGCCACACGCGACGTCACGGTCATGCGCGAGACGGAGCCAATCGAGGCCAGGGCCTCGCCGCGGAATCCCAATGTCGAGATGTGGAACAGGTCCTCGGCGCGGAACAGCTTCGAGGTCGCGTGACGCGAAACAGCTAGTTCCAGTTCCGTGGACGGGATCCCGCTTCCATCATCTGCCACTTCGATCAGGGAACGGCCCGCGTCCGCGGTCGTGATTGTTACAGTGTGTGCGCCCGCGTCGAGCGCGTTCTCAGCCAGTTCCTTGACCACCGAGGCTGGCCGCTCGATCACTTCGCCCGCTGCAATCTGCGAGGCGACTTCGGGTGAAAGCAGGTGGATGGACATGCGCTTATTATAAGGGAGACTGCAATTGGCGGATATAATCAATCCGTGCGCTTTACCACCCTCTTCTTCGACCTGGACGATACCCTGTACCCCGCTTCCTGCGGCTTGTGGCCGGTGCTCAAGACGCGCATGAGCGACTACATGCGTGAGCACATGGGCATCCCGGAAAGCGATATCGGCCGCCTGCGCGAGAAATACTTCAGGGAGTACGGCACCACCCTGCGCGGCCTGCAAGCCAACTACGAAATTGATTCGCAGGATTTCCTGGCTTACGTGCACAACGTGTCCCTGCGCGACTACCTGACCCCGGACCCGGTCCAACGCCAGGTGATCGCTTCGCTCCCCGCCCGAAAACTGGTCTTTACCAACGCGGATATTCCCCACACCCAACGCGTGCTGGCCGCGCTCGAACTCGAGGAGCTTTTCGATGCCATCGTGGACGTGAACATGGTCGCCCCTTATTGCAAGCCCATGCCTGAATCCTTTGGCATCGCCATGAAGATCGCGGGCGAGAGCCGGGCCTCGCGCTGTGCGATGATTGATGACCTGACCCGCACCACGCGCGCCGCCCGCCAGGTGGGCATGTTTGGCATTCTGTACGGGCATAGCGATCCTACCCCGGACGCCGATGCCTTCTTCACGGATTGGCGCGCCCTGCCCGCGCTGCTCAACGGCACGGAATAACTCTTTTGGGTGTGTTTCATTTGGGTTGGAACCGTCCCGAAGGTTGGTTGCAAAAGGCCAAAATCGGCGCAAGTTCAACCTTCGGGACGTTGCCCTCAACTGGTTTGAAACACACCCAACTCTTTTCAACCACAATGGTCACGAAGGAAAGAACGTTGAAAACGAGGTTCTTTTCCCCTTCGTGGTTGGGCTTTTCCCGCCAGGGACAGGAGAGCCTTAAACAAACAGAGACTCGCCTCGCGACGAGTCTCTGTTTGTTCGCAGCACGCAACACATACTACTTCACCAAATTCCTCAGCACCGTATGCAGGATGCCGCCATTGCGGAAGTAATTCACCTCCACGTTGGTGTTCAACAACGCCTGCGCCTTGAACTCGATTACCTTGCCATCGGGTTTGGTGGCTTTCACGGTCATCATGCTTTTGGGCGCCATCGTGTCACTCAGGCCGGTGATGTCGTACACTTCATCGCCTTTCAAGCCCAGCGACTCGTCATTTTGCCCATCCACAAATTTGAGCGGAAGCACGCCCATACCCACCAGGTTGGAGCGATGGATGCGCTCGAACGACTCGGCAATGACAGCCTTGACCCCTTGCAGGTTCGGCCCCTTGGCAGCCCAATCGCGGCTGGAGCCAGTGCCATATTCCTTGCCTGCCAGGATGATGCTCGGCACGCCTTCGCCCTGATATTTCATGGCGGCGTCGAAGATGGACATCTCTTGACCGTTGACCGTTGACCGTTGACCGTCACCCACGGTCTGCTGTCCACTGTCCACCGTCCCGAAGTATTTCGTAGATCGG
>JAKANW010000036.1 GCA_021823555.1 Chloroflexota bacterium | reverse complement strand
CCATTATTCTTACGACAGCCTGACCACCACCGTGACCGAGCCGGATACAAATGGCGGAACCCATAACACCGTCACGACCACCGATATCTGGGGGCGGACGTTGAGCGTTACCCCGCCGACGGGGCCGGTTGTGACCTATACCTATGACCCGTTGAACCGCCTGTCCACCACTTTGCGCGGCGGATTGACCACCAGCATGACTTACAATTACGCCGGGCAGAAGACCAGCATGAGCGACCCGGATATGGGCTATTGGAGCTATTCCTACGACGCCCTGGGCAACCTGTTGACCCAGACCGACGCGCGCGGCTGTGTGTTGAGCATGGGCTATGATCCCCTCAATCGCCTGACGAGCAAATCCAGTACAGGAAGCTGCGGCGCACCGGTCAACACGACCTACACGTACGATGATCCAACGAGCGGAATCTATGGGATTGGCCGCCGCACTTCGATGAGCGATGGCTCCGGCTCGACCTCCTGGAGCTACGATGCGCGCGGCCACATGACCCAGGAACATAAAATCATTCTTGGGCAGCCTTTCGATACCTCCTGGGCCTACAACCTGGCCGACCTGCCCACCTCCATCACCTACCCGGATGGGGAAGTGGTGACCCAGACCTACAACGCCCAGATGCTGCTCAACACAGTTGCCGGTGTGAGCAGTTACGTGACCGGGACCACCTACGATATCGCTTCACGTTTGAGTCAGCGCACGTACGGGGATGGCGTGAAGACCAACTACTATTACAACGCCTGGAACGTCCAGGGCGGCCGCCTGAGCCAGATCGTCTCCAGCCGCGTCTCCACACAATACGTCTTCCAGAACCTGAGCTACACCTACGATGCGGCCGGCAACGTGAAGACCATCCTGGATCAGATGGCGGGGCCACAGACCCAGAGCTTCGGTTACGATTCTCTCAACCGCCTGACCTCCGCCTCGGCCACGGGAGGCAGCGGAGGCACATATTCCGAAACCTACAGCTACAACGCCACGACCGGCAACCTGCAGACCCGCGCCGGGCAGACCTATACCTACGACGCAGGCCATCCTCATGCCGTGTCCATCTTCAATGGCGGCGGGTATAATTACGATGCGGACGGCAATATGACCTATCGCAGCGCGGGCGGCGCAGTCTCCAACTTCGGCTATGACGCCGAGGGACACCTGGTCTCGGTCAGCGGATCGGCCAACCCGACCGCCACGCCACAGGCCTCGCCGACCGCGGTGGCAGCCACCAGCACGCCGACCCCCCTTCCCACCTCCACCCGCACGCCCACCCGCACGCCTACCAACACGCCCACGCGCACACCCACCAGCACGCCCTCCATTACTCCCACGCCTGCGCCGATCTTTGCGGATGTGCCCTACGGCAACCCGTACAAACCCTACATCGAAGCCTTGTACCGGGCGGGCATCACCGGCGGCTGCGCCTACAATCCCCTGCGCTACTGCCCGACGAACAACGTCTCGCGCGCCGAGATGGCCATCTTCCTGCTAAAGGCCGAGCACGGTGCGGGCTACACCCCGCCCGCCAGCGCCCAGCGCTTTACGGACGTGCCGCCCTCGTATTGGGCCTTCAACTGGATCAACCAGTTTGCGGCCGAGGGCATCACGGCCGGCTGCGGGGGCGGAAATTACTGCCCGGACAGCCCGGCCACGCGCGAGCAGTTTGCCATCTTCGTGGAACGCGCCCGCGGCATCTGGTCGGTGCCCTCGTACACCAGTTACTCTTATGTGGATATCTCCGGCTCGGTCTTCAAGAATTACATCCAATACCTGGTGTCGGGGCTGGGCATCAACGACAGTTGTGCGACGGGCAGCAACTACTTCTGTCCGGGCGATCCGCTACACCGTGACCACCTGGCCTACCTGATCGTGCGTGTCTTTGGCCTGCCGATGGCCTACGAGCCTCCATCCTTAGCCTCTGCGCCAGAAATGAACGAGAAGGCTACCACTGAGAATATTGTGGCTGACTTGGCAGCCATGCCGCCCTTGCCGGAATCCGTGCAAGACCCGGAAGCCAAAGCCCTCAAGGTGTGGGCCATGCCAGCCCTGAACACCACCTCCGCCAGTTTCACTTATGACGGCGACGGTAACCGCGTCGCGCAGACCGTCAATGGTGTGACTACTTATTTCATCGGCAACTACTACGAAGTGACCGGCCAAATTGTCACCAAGTACTATTATGCTGGAAGTCAACGCGTGGCCATGCGCCAAGGCTCCACGTTATATTACCTGCTCTCGGACTATCTCAACTCCACCTCATTGACGCTGGATTCCGGCGGCAACGTGCTCTCGGAACTGCGCTACACTGCCTGGGGACAAGTGCGCTACCAGGCCGGGTCCACGCTTACGCAATACCAGTACACGGGTCAACGAAGCTACGTTGATTCCTTCGGCTTGGTCTATTTCAATGCACGTTGGTATGACGGTTATCTTAACCGCTGGGCCCAACCTGATACGATTGTACCTCTTGCCTCTCAAGGTACACAGGCTTTGGATCGGTACGCATTTGTTAATAATAACCCCGTCCGATATACTGATCCGTCTGGTCATTGGCTTACGGAGGGAGATGGTGGTAGTCACTATTCACCTCCTTCAAAACCACAACAACCTGATTTACCATCGCAACCTATCGGTAGTAATAATCGAATATATTTCAACACAGTAGATATCGCAAAAAGACTCCTTCCGAATGCTGCCCCCACGAGGTTAAGGGAAATTGCAGCACTATTAGACAAAATAGCCTTTGGAATTGATATTGGGTCTGAAGCGGGTGTCGGTGTAATGACCTTTGGTATGGCGTTGCTAGGAGGCTTAGTAGGATTTGAGGGCGCGCCAGTCACTGGACTTGCTGGAGCTGCTGCTGGGTGGATTATGGGCGAAGTTTTGGTGCAGCCATTTTTACAGACTGCTAATGGCATTGCTTCAACAGCAAGTTCATTGAGCATTCTCGCAGATTTGAAAACTGGCGAAACAGGTATTGTGGGCTACCTAGACAAGTCAACTATAAATGTCACTATGAATGTTTCATCAAACACTAATATTTCATCTGCATTAAGTGGAGCAGGATGGGCAGCTTCTATATCAGAGCCTTCGCTAGGACTTCAATATTTAGCTGTATTAAACGATGAAGGTAAATTACCACAAGTAATAGCGAATCTATATTCTTCCTTTAATGTCCATATTGCTATTCCGAACCCTTGATGAACTGATAGAATTTTTGAGAAAGGATCGACAAAATGGTTAATATAGTTGCTATTCTTACGGCGAGTATATTGAGTCTCTTGTCTCTTGTAACTATAGGTTGGGAAGCGCGGTATTGGATTCCGCCTATGAGCAAAAGAGAGAAAATATCTCGTTCTTTGTACACAGGAATTAGTGTAATGGTTCTGTTGCCCAGTGCGCTTTCAGTTGTTGATCTTACTAGTGCGCCAAATGCAATTGAGAATTGGTCACTCAGTAGTTTCCTCTTGTTATTATGCCTCGGTTTGCCTTTTGGACTGGTTGCGATATTAGGAACATATATGCGTTTCACTGTATTGGATTCAATTCGCAAGAAGTAGTGTATTCTGAATCCAACCGATTCGTCCTTGATAATTCTGAATCGGGTTAGAAATCGACATGTGCCGCCCTCGTATTGGGCCTTCAACTGGATCAACCAGTTTGCCGCCGAAGGCATCACCTCCGGCTGCGGCGGGACGAACTACTGCCCCGACCAGGCGGCTACGCGCGAGCAGTTTGCCATCTTCGTGGAGCGCGCCCGCGGCATCTGGTCGGTGCCCGCGTATACCAGCTATTCCTACGTGGATATTTCCGCTTCATTCTTCAAGAACTACATCCAATACCTGGTGTCGGGGCTGGGCATCAACGACAGTTGTGCGACGGGCAGCAACTACTTCTGTCCGGGCGATCCGCTACACCGTGACCACCTGGCCTACCTGATCGTGCGCGTCTTTGGCTTGCCGATGGCCTACGAGCCTCCATCCTTAGCCTCTGCGCCAGAAATGAACGAGAAGGCTACCACTGAGAATATTATGGCTGACTTGGCAGCCATGCCGCCCTTACCGGAATCTGTGCAAAACCCGGAAGCCAAAGCCCTCAAGGTCCAGGCGATGCCCGCCCTGAATACCACCTCTGCCACCTTCATGTATGATGGCGACGGCAACCGCGTGGCGCAGACTGTGAATGGAGTCACCACCTACTTCATCGGCAACTACTACGAGGTGACCGGCCAAATTATCACCAAGTACTACTATGCCGGGAGCCAGCGCGTGGCGATGCGACAAGGCTCCACGTTATATTACCTGCTCTCCGACCATCTCAACTCCACCTCCTTGACCTTGGATGCCAGCGGCAACGTGGTCTCGGAACTGCGCTACACTGCCTGGGGCGTGGTGCGCTACCAGGCCGGGACGGCGCCCACGCAATACCAGTTCACCGGCCAATATTCGTACGTCGGTACCTTCGGCTTGGTCTATTTCAATGCGCGCTGGTACGATAGCTCGCTGGGGAGGTTCGCCCAAGCAGATAGCATTGTGCCGGGTGGGGTGCAAGGATACGATAGGTACGCCTACGCCAATAACTCGCCTGTGGTTTACAACGATCCGTCTGGGCATATGGCTTGTGACGGTCCCTATGGATGCTATGGGGAACAGCGAGGCAGCTACTCGAGGCCGCCAAAACCTCTGCCCCCTGTAGTAACACCCTCGACATTGCCTATCGCACCAACTGCTCCTACCCCATCCTGTGCTCCAGCGTCTTATCCTAAATCTCATCCCTGCGCAGCAACATCAATTGGCCCTTGGGTCCCACCTTCAAGTTGGGATCTAGATCCATCTCATCCGGATTATTATACATTTACTGTAAATGGGGAGTTATTAACATTTAGCGCAACGGTTGATCGTTATAATCAGGTTTATATTGGATTAGGCGGTAACGTGGGAAAATCAATATTGTTGCCCACTTTTTCGCTCACGGGAGGGTGGATTGGTTCACTCTTAGACAGCGATATGCCAAGCCAGGGAAACATAGAGACTTTCCTCAGCGGGTTAACAATCAATGCTGGAGGAGGCTATGTTGGCGGAGGGTCAGTTACTGTTAGCCCGTCCACAGTGGACTATGTGCCAGAACTTTATGGCTTTGAAAGGAAACTCCCGGATGTGGCACCAGTAGCAATGGAAGGTGGTGCATATATTCCTCCAGGAGCAGGTGTAGCAGTGACATGGGGCTTTCCTCTCTCGCCTATTGTCAATCGAATACGGTTTTGGCTAAAAACCGGTCAGTAGGTGAAAACCACATGAATACGATAAAATTTATTTACGCATTAATCTTTTTAGTTGCTTCTTTATATTATTCGTATTTGCCATGGTTTCACCCCGACATATATTTAAGTAAAATTAAACATAAAAGACAAAAGGCAAATAAAGATAACTTCTTTGTTAAGCTGCAACTACCGAGTGCTTATTTCTTAAACAAACATACTTATCTTGACCTTTGGCTCGCCAGATCAATATCCCTCTTATTTATACTGGGTTCTATACTTGCGTTGTTAACCATGGTTATAGGTTTACCTTGATGGCAACCTGATCGTGCGTGTCTTTGGCCTGCCGCTGGCCTACACCCCTCTCCTGGCGGGAGAGGGGCTGGGGGCGAGGGCTGCTGATCCACAAGTGAGCCAGAAAGACACGGCTGAGAATATTATGGCTGACCTGCCGTCTCGCACCGTCGTCCACAGGATCGCTCCGCTGATGCTCGCGGCACGAACGGTGACCGAACTCCCGCCCCTGCCGGAGTCGCTCAAGATATGGGCCCTGCCGGCCATGACGACCACCACCTCAGCCAGTTTTGTTGGAGTTTACCCTGAGCGAAGTCGAAGGGATGGCGACGGCAACCGCGTGGCGTGCAGACCATCAACTATCTTTACGTGCGAATCCGCGCGATTTGTCCCCTCCGCGTTCAAAATGATAGTAAGAAATACCCCCTGAAATTTACTGTACGCGAATCACGCTGCCGTTCCCGGTCTTCTCGACTTCGATCCTGGTCGGGAAGGCGTCCTTGAGTTCATCAAGGTGGGTGATGACCAGGATCTTGGCAAAGTCGTTTTTCACCAGGTTGATGGCTTCGAGCAGGCGCTGGCGGCCCTGGGCGTCCTGCGAGCCGAAGCCTTCGTCAATGACCAGGGTTTGCAGGCGGGCGCCTTTGCGCTGGGCCAGTACTTCGGAGAGCGCCAGGCGGATGGCGAAGTTGACGCGGAAAGCCTCGCCGCCGGAATACATCTCGTAATCGCGCAGCCCTGCGCCATCGCTGATCTGGATGTCGAGCGTCTCTTTCAGGTCGTCGCGCTTCTTGTCTTTGTATTCGGCCTGGGTCACAAAACGGATGCTCATCTGTCCGTCGCTCAGGCGGTCGAGCAGGTCGTTGGCCTTGGTTTCGATTTGCGGCAGGGCCTGTTCGATCAGCAGCGCCGGGACGCCGCCCTTGCCGAAGGCGCGTTCCAGTGTTTTGTGGCGGGCGATGGATTGACCAAGTTCTTCACGTTGGAGCATGTACTCGGTTTTGCGGGCGCGCAGGCTGTCGAGCACGGTCACCTTTTGCCGCGCTGCTACAACTTCATCGCGTGCCTGGTTCTCCTGCTCGCGCAAGTTGAGAAGTTCACGCTCGGCTTCATCCAGGTTGGGAGATTGGGCTTCGGCGGCAGCCAGGGCGGAGGCTACCGAGTCGTATTGTTTCTGCTGCGCGGCGATTTCTTCTTCCCGGTTTTTGATATCCGCTTCCAGGCTTTTGATCTCGTTCTCGATCTGCTGGCTGACTTTACGCGCAACTTCCAGTTCGTGGAATTCCTGTTCGGCGCTGCGCCCCTCGACTTCGGCCTGCCGCGCCACATCGTGGGCGGAGGCATCGTAGCCAAGTTTGGCCAGTTCCTTGTTGATCTTCGCCAGTTCCTTCTGCGCTTCGGGAGCGTATTTGCCGCTTTCCAAAGCCTTTTCGATTTCTTTCAAGCGTTTCGCGCCGGTCTTTTCCCAGTCCGTTTGCTGCTTTCGCAGGGATTCCAGCCGCTCGTTGAGTTGGGAAATGGAATTGGATGCAGCGAGACGTTCGCGCTCGGCGGCAGTTAATTGCGTAACGCGTGATTCGCATTGTGTGATTTGCGCGGCAAGACCGGCCATTTCCCTTTGGTTGGCGCGGTAACGGTCGCCGGAGCCTTTGCCATCCTGCTTCAATTGACGGATGGTCTGCTTGCGGTGATCGGGAGTGAGGGGTTGCCCACATAAGGGACAATCCCCGCCCTCGGTTTCTTCCAGCCGGTCAATGCGCGCCTTCATTTCATCCATTTGGGCTTTGAGGGCCTCATTCTCGGCCTTTAATTCCGCCAGCCTTTCACGCGCCGCTCCGATCTGCCTGCCGAGTTCTTCGCGTTCGGCCAGTTTCGCTTCCGCGGTCGCCAGCGACTTCTTCGCCTCCTCGATCTGCGCTGTCAGCCCGTTGATCACGGACGACTGACTACTGACCACTGAAAACTGCTCGCTGAGCGTCTTGTGCTCCTGTTCCAGCCGCGCCCTTTCGGATTCGATCTCGCGCAGCAAGGGTTGGCGTTTTTCATCATGCTCGCGGAATTGGGCCGCGACTGTGTCCAGCCGGGAGACTTCCTCCCGCGCCGATTGCCAGGTTTTGTAGGCGGTCTCGATTTCTTTGGCGCGGTTGACGAGATTGGTCTGGGCGGCGCGTTCCGCTTCTTTGGCGGCCAGGCGACTCGCCAGTCCCGCCTGAGCGCTTCGCGAGCGTTCGAGCGCCGCGGAAAGGGTGTCCGCCAGTTTGTGTTGTTCGGCCAGCGAAGCGGCCATCTTCCTGAAGTTTTCCAGCGTTGATTCCTGCGCGGCGCGGGCAGCACTGAAGGTCTTCAAACTGGTTTCCAGTTCGGCCAGCCGTTTTTTGCGCGGTTCCTCCTCGGAGAGTTCCGCGTCAATGTCGGCCACGCGCACATCTATATCAGCCAGCTCGCGCTCGATGGACTTGCGGCGCTCGGCGGCGCGCTCGCGGTAGGTCTCCCAGATTTCCAGCCCGAGGATCGAGCCGAGCACCTCTTTGCGCTTGCTGGCCGTCTGCTGGGTGAACAGGTCGGCTTTGCCCTGCAAGAAGAAGGAGGCGTTGACGAAGGTGTCATAGTCGAGGCGCAGCGTTTGTTCGATGCGCGCCTGTGTTTCGCGCGTGGTGCGTTCGGTCAGTGGACGCCAACTGCCCTGATCGAGGACAGAGGCTAATGGACGGTCCGTGGTCTCCGGTCCACCGTCCAGAATTTGGAATTCCAGCACCGTATTCCTGCCGCGCGCCAGGCTGCGCTGGACGCGGTAGATGTTGCCTTCATACTCGAACGTTAAAGAAACTTCGGCAGCCTTCGCGCCCAGGTTGATGATATTGTCGCTTTTGCCGCGCGCCTGGCCGAACAGGTTCCACGTCATTGCATCCAGCAGTGACGATTTGCCTGCGCCGTTCTGCCCGGAGATGCAGGCCAGGTCGAAGCTGTTGAAGTTGAGGTCGGCGGGTTCGCGGTAGGAGAGGAAACCGGAGATGTGCAATTGGATGGGGATCATGTGCCATGGATTATAATCGAACCGTTATGCCCGATCCCACCGACCGCCGCGCTCGTCTGCGCCTCATTCTGACCAGCATCATCCTGTTCACCATCCCCTGTTATTGCGTTGGCGGGATTGCCCTGCTGCTGGCCCCCAACTCGGCGAATATCGCGACGCCGACCCCGACGGGCACTACCGCGGTGACGGATACGCCTCTTTCCCCGACCGTCAGCCCGACTCCGTTGACCGTGACGGGGACGCCCACCTTGGTTCCCTCCATTACCGTGACCGCTTCGATTACCAGTACTCCCACTGTCTCCCTGACGCCGTTCCAGCCTTCGACGAATACACCTATCCCAACCACCACTTTCTCTCCTGTCCCCACTTTTACGCCCAGCGATACGCCTTCACCGACCAATACCTTCACGCCGACTTTTACGCCAACCGCTACGTATACACTTTCCCCCACAGTGACTCCCTCGCCGATCCCGCCGACCGATACGTTGACGCCATCGCCGACAGACACCCTCGTGCCTTCTGAAACGCCCACCCTCGCTCCCTCTCCAACGCCGTTTGGATCTTAATTCATGACAGATATTCTGCCTTTCCTCAAGTCCCTTTTATCGGTTTCAGGCCTTTCAGCCTACGAGACTCCCGCCGCGCGCCTGATCGAGGAGAAATGGTCTCCACTGGCCGACGAGGTTCAGCGCAGCCGACTTGGTTCCCTGCATGCCCTGAAAAAGGGGACGGGGAAGTCGCCGCGTCCTTCCATCCTGCTGGCCGCGCACATGGACGCCATTGGCTTGATCGTCAAAAAAGTCGTGGACGGATTCCTGTACGTGGCCAGCGTGGGCGGCGTGGATGTGCGCGTCCTGCCGGGCACGCCTGTGCTGGTTTATGCAACCGGCTTGGGCCGGGCCGCTGAGTTGCCGGGCGTAGTGGCTATGCCGTCCGCCAGGCTGCTGCCCGAGGGCGCCAGCAGTGGCTTCCTGCGCATGGAACATCTCGTGGTGGACACCGGCTTGACGCCGGGCGAGGTCTCGAAGCGGGTGCGCGTCGGCGACCTGGCGGCCTTTAACACGGAACCCGTTGAAATGTCGGGTGAGACCGTGAGTGGGCATTCGCTGGATAATCGCGCCTCCGTCGCGGCGTTGACCGTCTGCCTGGAGGAATTGAGATCCAAGTCCCACGTTTGGGATGTGTGGGCCGCCGCCACCAGCCAGGAGGAGGTTGGCGCACAGGGCGCGGCGACCTCTGCGTTTCAATTAAGGCCTGATGTTGCTGTGGCAGTGGATACGACTTATGGGAAAGGGCCTGGCGTAAATGGTTGGGATAGCTTTCCGATTGGCAAAGGGCTTACGTTGGGACTTGGCCCGAACAATCACCCTTTCCTCTTCAAACGCTTCAAAGAATTGGCTGAGCGGTTGGAGATCCCTTGTGCGGTGGAGCCGATGCCGGCGCATTCCGGCACGGATGCTGAGATGATGCAACTGGCTGCCGAAGGGATACCCAGCATTGTATTAGGCATCCCAATCCGGAATATGCACACGCCGGTGGAACTGGCTTCGGTCAAGGATATTCAACGAACCGGTCGTTTGCTGGCCGAATTCGTGGCCGGGCTGGAAGCCGACTTTATTGAAAAGGTAGCCTGGGATTAACATGCTGACGATTGGAGCCGCTCAATTCAAACTGCTGGAACGGCTGTGTAATGCCGTGGCGATCTCCGGCGACGAAGGCGAAGTCCGCAAGATCGTGCTGGAGGAAGTCAAGCCGTATGCAGACGAAGTAAAAGTGGATGCGCTGGGCAGCGTGTTGGCGACCAAACGCGGCGCCGCCCGGAACCGGCTGCGCGTGATGCTAGATGCGCACATGGACGAGGTCGGTTTCATGATCGTCGGCGATGATGAAGATGGCCTGTACTGCTTCGAGACGGTGGGCAGCATAGATGTACGTCATCTGGCGGGCAAGCAGGTGCAAGTTGGACATGACCACCTGCCGGGTGTGATCGGAGTCAAGCCCATCCACTTGCTCGAGCCGGACGAATACACTCGCAAAGTGAGTCTGGACTCCCTGCGGATTGACCTGGGACCGGGCGGCAAAGCCAAGGTGGGGGATCGCGCCGCGTTTTCCACGAAGTTTCGCCGTGTCGGCCCTTCCATTCTGTCCAAATCCATTGACGACCGGATCGGCGTGGCGACCCTGATCGAGTTGCTCAAACACACCCCGTCCAATATTGACTTGTGCCTGGCGTTCTCGGTGCAGAAAGAGATTGGATTGCGCGGGGCCAAGGCGGCGGCTCATTTCTTCGACCCGGATTTAGCCATTGCCATTGACTCGACTCCCGCTCATGACCTGCCCACCCACGATGGCCGCGAGAATCTTTTCTACAACACCAAACTGGGTCTCGGCCCGGCCATCTACATTGCTGACGGCTCGACCCTGCATGACCCGCGGCTGGTGCGCTTTTTGCAGGCAACGGCCGAGGCGGAAGGCATCCCATATCAATTCCGCCAGCCGGGAGGCGGGGGCACGGACTCGGGCGCCATCCAGCGCTCGCTGGACGGGATCCCGACGGTCTCGGTTTCGGTGCCGCACCGGTACACGCATTCGCCCATCAGCATCTCGCGGGTGGACGATTGGAAGAACACGCTGAATTTGATCCATGCCGTAATCACACGTATGCCAAAGAATCTTGTGGCCGACAGAAAGTAGTCAGTTGCTTGTGACTCTTACAGGTGCAAAATGATGAATGGATTGATTGCCCTTCTGGGCGCAGGCGAATACCTGCCCGTGGTGGATCCGATTGACCGTTACCTGCTCAGTAGTTTGCACGTGGAGGGCCGCAAAGCGCGCGTCGTCTGCCTGCCGACCGCGGCCGGGCAGGAAGGCGATGCCAGCGTGAACCGCTGGTCGAGCATGGGCGTCGAGCATTTCCAAAACCTCGATGCGGATGTGACCGCCTTGCCGATCATTGACCGCGCCTCTGCGGATGACCCGCGCTATGAGTCCGCGCTGGAGTCTGCCGACCTGATCTATTTTTCCGGCGGCAGTCCGGTTTACCTGTACCAGACCCTGCAGGGCAGCCGGGCCTGGAACGCGGCCCAAAAAGCCTGGGCGCGCGGCGCCGCGTATGCGGGTTGTTCGGCGGGCGCCATGATCCTGGCACAGACGGTACCCAACTTCCGTCTGATGGGCGCGGCCAGCCAGCCTGGTTTTGGTGTACTGCCAGCTGCCTACGTGCTGCCCCATTTTGACCGGGCGCCGTCTGTTTTCAAGCCCATGATCTTTGCCCTGCGCCGTTCGCTGAAAAAGGGCCAATTCATCATTGGCGTGGATGAAAACACGGCTTTGGTTGGCAGGCTGGGTGGGGATTGGCAGGTGATGGGCGTTGGCGAGGTGCACGTCATTTCTAAAAATTCCGAGCAGACTTATTCGGCAGGCCAGCAAGTTCCTCTATAAATAAGTGATGTGGTGCGGGATGGCATCCTGCATTATTGAAGGCGAGATGAAATGAAAAAACTCCTCCAAAATTTGACCCAGACCTTCAGCCCTTCTGGATACGAAGACACCATCCGTGGCCTGATCCGGGCGGAGGTCGAACCGCTGGCCGATGAGGTGCGGGTGGACTCGCTTGGCAATTTGATCGCTCGCAAAGGACCCTCGGCTGGCTCAAAAGGCGGGAGGAAGATTATGGTCGCGGCCCACATGAATGAGATCGGCTTGATCGTCAGTCACATTGACGGGAACGGCTTTGTGCGCTTCGCGCCCATCGGGACCGTGTTTGGCAGGTACCTGCTGGGCGGCCGCGTCCGCTTTCTAAACGGGACCCAGGGCC
>JAKANW010000765.1 GCA_021823555.1 Chloroflexota bacterium | reverse complement strand
CCCGAAGGGGTGATCGGCACTGGGCTGGGGCTGGCCATCGTCAAATCCATCGTGGACAGCCACCAGGGACGCATCTGGGTCGAATCCGCAATTGGGAAAGGATCCACTTTCTTCGTGGTCCTGCCCGCTGAGAGTTAACTTTGGCTTTTACCGCGAAGGGGAAAAGAACGCAGCGGTTAACCGTGCCCGTTTTTTTTGACCCCTTGCATCAGTCAGCCGACGTTAGAGAACGTCTCCTGCCCCAGAGCGTACTGGGCGCTCTCTAGCGCACTTTTACAAGAGACCGATTTACCACGTTGCCACCGTACATGCGAAAAACGAGGGCCTGTTTTTTACGCGAAGGGATCGAATAAAAATCGAGAGCATTTGTGTCATTCGCTCATTCGCGGCATTTGCATTGGGAACATGTATGGTAGAGAGGGCGGAAATTTATTTTCCCCATTAAATAGCCTCCGCCGGTGAGCAACCGGCGGAGGCATTCGCCAAAGGAGGAGACAGTGAGGAGCATGTTTGGAGATGCGATGTCCGTCTCCGATGCAGATCATAGCCGATTTTCCCCGGAAACAATACCGCAGAGTGTCACAGATGCTTCGTGACATTATTCACAATTATTGACATCTGCAAACTCACAAGCCAGCCTGGATGCTTCTTCCGCGGTTTCGTAGGAAGCCAATCGCAAATTTGGGTCGGGATTGCCCGATATCATTTTCGAGACCGACCTGCCCTGCTGGTACAGGCAAAACACCGGCTTGCCCAAGCCCAACGCAAACCCGATCTCATACCCCACCCCATGCGAAGGGACGCTGACCTCCGCGATCAAAACCTGCGCGCCGCGGATCCATGCCACGTCACGGGCGTAGACCACGCCCGGCGCGATCACTTTCTCTTCGGCCATCACCCCGGCCCCCGCCAAATGCGCGGTGGGAATCTCATGTCCGTGCGCGAGCAGGGCGCGCGTAATGGCTTCGTACACGGGCTGGAACTCGCGTCCACCGGTGATCGAGCAGGCAAAATAGATGTTCACTTATCGCCCCTCGGCAGGCGCGACAAAATGGATTGGTTCTGCGGGCGATTCTGCTGTTGTGCCCCTCCGCCGGTGCGCATACTGTCTATCTCCAAACTCAGGCGCATCCAGTCGTTCACGAGGATCACGAAATGCGGGGTGTTATCGCGGAAGAACAACGAGGAAAGGAACACTTTCATCAGCCGGGGTTCCACCGGCCAGCCCGATAGTTCCAGCACGAGCGCGGTCTTACTGGAAAACTTGCCCACCACTTCGCGCTTCCAGTTGGGCATCCGTTTCGCGGGCGGGAAGATCGCGCGCATTTCTGAAGTGGTGTACCGACGCAGGCGTTTGTAGGAAATGTTCAACCGCAGAATCGGCGTGACGATTCGAATATAGGTGGGAAATGGTTGAATGTACGCGATGCCGCGCATGACAAACAAAACCAGCGCAACCACGAATGAAATGCCGCTCAGCGCCAAAAACCCCTGCCAGCGAGACTGACCCAGGTCGTTGTAGTAAACCACCCACGCCAGGCCAAGCAACCCCACCCCCAGCCAGAAAACATCCTGCCACCAGCGGCCGAGCATCTCGCGATAGATAAGCAACGGATAGCGGCGCCCGCCCTTGGCCATGACTACTCCTCCTGGCTCGATTCAAACTGCAACGGCGCATCCTCCTGACCCCCGTCCGGGCCGCTGTTTAACTGGCTACTCAGCCTGCGCATGGCCTGCTCCAGTTGTCCGCCGCGCAGGCTGAAGGTGATGTCGCCGCGCGTCTTTTCGATGATACTGCGCGCAATATCGGTCTGACGCCGCAGTCCGTTCGTGACCGCGTCGGGATAATCCATGGTAACCAGCACATCGTAAATGTCGTCCATCTGAGTGAGCAGGCGTTCGGCCTCCTCGGAATATCCGTGACGCAAAATGTCGAGCGTGCGGCGGCGCAATTCTCCGACCACTTCTGCAAGGCCGTTCAAATACGTTGCGCCCATCACACCAAGTTGCTCCGGCGTGGCAAGCGGTTGGCCCTGGATCAACGCGCAGGTGACATTGGCCTCCACGAATTCCTTGAGCGCGTCCTGGGTGTAGCCGGTGAAGTACAGGTCGGGGTAATCCACAAGCGAGGCGCGCAAGGCGTCCGCCAGGGAACGCGCCTCGGCCAGCTGACCCGCCATCCCGTCGGGTTCGAGGCGGTGGGCGGCGCGGATGGCGAGCGAGCAGGCGCGAGTCAACTGCCGCGCGGTGGCGAGCGCCTTGTCACGCGCGGCGGTGCGGGCGTCGAATTCCTGCCGGATCTGGTCGGCGATCGATTCGAGTTTGTCCATCATTCCTTCTTCGGCGCTTCGGGCGGTTTCTGCGGGCGGAAGAGATGCTCGGCCAGTGAGCTATTGCCCGGCAAGGCGATCTCGCCGAACGCGCTTTCGAAACGCGAGATGTTTTCGGCCAGCGCATTCATGAACAACTTGGCGCTGAGCGGCGACATGACCACGCGCGTCTGCACCATGGCCTTGGGGTCGCCGGGCAGGGCGAGCGCGAAGTCAATCACGATGTCGGCGGGCGAGTGTGAGATGCGCGCCAGGTTGCCGTAATAGGTTTTAATGTCGGCGGGGACTTCAAAGGTGAGGGTGACGCGTGAAGCGGGAGGCATGGCGTCCTCCTAAAACGGGATGTCGTCCGCGGGGACAACCATGTCGCCCGCGTCCATTGTGCCGCTGCCGACGCTGCCGCCCTCTGCGCTATCTTGACGGGAGGAGAGGAAGCGCACGGTATTGGCAGTCACTTCAAAGGATGCCCCGGCGGTGCCATCCTGCTTGG
>JAKANW010000764.1 GCA_021823555.1 Chloroflexota bacterium | reverse complement strand
CAGTTCAATATCTTCAAACATGGTGGCGGTAGTTTACTCGCTTATCTTTATTCTGGAAAGTGTCCCATGATTTCCTGTTCATCCCCCTATTTATTGAGAAGATACGCTATGACGGGGATTTTCACTGCCTGATCGCAGTCCAATTTGGTGCGCTGGGAGGGACTTGAACCCTCACGCCTTGCGGCACATGGCCCTCAACCATGCCTGTCTGCCAATTCCAGCACCAGCGCAAGCAGGGCGTATTATAATCGGGATGCTTTTCTTGTCAAGCAGGGAGACCTTTTCAGGAGCGAAATCATGATACGAGTCGTTGTGGATGCCATGGGAAGCGACGCTTTCCCGACCCCGGATGTGGAAGGCGCGGTAATGGCGGCCCGTGAGTATGAAGTGGAGATCATCCTGGTGGGCGACGAATCAAAGATCAAGCCTGTGCTTGATTCCGCCAAGCCAGGGAACCTGCCGATACGCGTTGTCCACGCGCCGGAAATGCTGACCATGGAGGATAAAGGCGAGCAGTTGGCCTTCAAGGCCCGCCACAAAGATTCACAAAACTCGATGGCCGTCGGCATTGACCTGGTCAGGAAGGGCGAAGCGGACGCCTTCGTCACGGCAGGCAACACCGGCGCGGCCATGCTCACCGCCCTGTTCCGCCTGGGCCGGCTGCGCGGCGTGGAGCGTCCTGCCCTGGCGCCGATCTTCCCCACCGCCACCGGTTCGTGCGTGGTGCTCGATATCGGCGCCAACCCGGACTGCGAGCCGAACCATCTCCTACAATTTGGCATCCTGGGCAGCATCTACGCCGAAAAAGTACGCAGCGTCAAGAATCCCAAAGTCGGCCTGGTCTCGAACGGCGAGGAAGAAGGGAAAGGAAACCATCTGGTTAAAGAAGCCACACCCCTGTTCAAGGCTTCCAGGTTGAATTATTTTGGCAATGTGGAGGGCAAAGAGGTTATCGGCGGCAAAGTGGACGTAGCCGTGACCGACGGTTTTGTGGGCAACGTGATGCTCAAGACATCCGAGGCAGTGGCCAAACTGATCGTGGACAAGATCAAAGAGGCCATCAAGAACGGCGGGCCGCTGGCCATGCTCGGCGGACTGCTGGTCAAACCCGCATTGGGACAAGTCAAAAAATTGCTCAATCCGAGCGAGGAAGGCGCCGCGCCGCTGCTGGGCGTGAACGGTCTGGTCTTTATTGGTCATGGCCGCTCGGACGCGCTCGCCATCAAGAACGCTGTCCGCGTGGCGAAGAATGCGGTGGAAGCAAAAGTACTTGAGGCAATGAAATCTGCGATTGAAGAAAGTTTAAAGAGCGCCAAGCCAGAATGATGATGAATCCGAACGGCGCAGCGAAGATCGTTGCCCAAGTCCAGGAGAAATACGGCATTGGCCCCGGTTTCGCTGCCCTGTTTCTCGAAAAATGGCTGGGCGCGAAGGCTTTTACAGAAGAACAATTCAACCAAAGCCTGCAAACTTCCACAGCCAAAATGTGGTTCGACTTTGCCATCACAACCAACGAACGCGGCCGGCATTTGGCAAAATTGATCCAACCTTTCCTGGATGCAAAAGCCACCCGCTACCTGGATGCCGGCTGCGGATACGGCGGATTCCTGATCGGCTTCCACGAGCTGGGACTGGACGTTTTCGGAATTGACCTGGACCCCAGCCTGGTGGCCTATTCGAGAGTCAACCTGAAGGATTTCAACCTGCCGGAAGACAAGGCCCAAGCCGGGGATCTGCTGGATAAAGAGCTGATTGCAAAACTAGGCCAGTTCGACGCCATCACCTGCAACGATGTACTTGAACACGTCAGCGACGCATCCCTGGTCATGGAATATTTGACCGGGATGCTTGCGCCGCGCGGCGTCCTGACCGTGCAGGTGCCTAACAAGGATTTCATCGGTTTTATCAGCCACGACAGCCACTACAACCTTTTCGGTTTAACCTTCCTCAAGCACGATGAAGCCAGGGAGTATTTTCAGCATTTCTTCAACCAGGGATACGATGTAGGCGAATATTACGGCCTGGAGTTCTACCTCAAAAAGCTAAAATCGCTGGGTTGTGATACAACCGTCTTGATCCTTTCACAAAAGGATAAAAAAGAGGGCCTGGGACTGGTCCTCCAGAGCATGGCGAATTTTTGTCAATTCCTGGTGCAGGGTAGACTGCCATGGAAGATAAAATTCAGAGTCACGATGAAATACTGCCTGTATTTGCCAACCCTGGGATTTCATGGCATACTGTCGCTGCTCCTCAACAAGGAAAAAAACTACTTCAAACAAAAGTATTTGTCGGACTCCTGGGCCATCGTCGCAGTCAAGAAATGAATAGTCCAAATCCGTTACTGCTCAGGCATGTCATGCTGAGCGGAGCGTTCTTTACGGAGCGAAGCACCCCTGCCGGACCTGGACGAGATTCTTCGCCGTTGGAAGAACACCAGCGGCTCACACCGTACTGGTGTCCTTCCGGGAGAATGACATCCAGGCTGAGCAGTAGTCCAAATCCAAAATAAGAGAGACAAATGAAAATCATCAAGAACGAAAAATTGATCAAGCGCAACGGCCAGATCGGCCAGTGGACCAGCATCGGTGCACTGGTCATCCTGGCAGCCGGTATGTATATCTCGTTCCAGCGCCCGGATTTATTCAACTATGCCATTATTGCCCTGCTGGTTGGCTTCATCATGACCCAGGTCAGCATGTACTTTGGGAATCGCTGGGGCCGCTCGGGTCGTCACTGACCTCCTCCGGAGTCGTCGATCGCTGGTACTTCCTCCGGTACGCGGACCCGAGGACGCACCTGCGCGTGCGGTTCCACGGCGGCG
>JAKANW010000035.1 GCA_021823555.1 Chloroflexota bacterium | reverse complement strand
TGCTGTCGAAATTCCTTGAACGATAAAATCACGGACTTGATGGGATGGCCGTCGAAGCGCGCCCGAAAGTGTTCACTCCAGCGCACGTCGAAGCCACAGTTGGATGGCTTGAGCGTTTCCACCCGCGCCCCGGCCGGTTCCAGCAAAGGAACCCATTCGCCCGTTGAGCCTGTCCGTTTCCAACCGCCGCCGCCGAGGGCCAGCACCACCGCTTCGGCTCGCCGGGACAGTTCACCTTTGGGCGTTTCAAAACGCAGCGAGCCGTCATCGTTCCAGCCAATCCATTTATGGCGCATGTGAAACGTTACGCCACTTTCCCGCAGTCTCTGCCGCCAGGCATGGAGCAGGGGCGCGGCTTTCATATCGGTGGGGAAGACGCGCCCCGATGTGCCGACGAAAGTCTCGCAGCCAAGTTCCCTGGCCCATTGACGCAGGTCTTCCGGCCCGAAGGCTTCGATCAACGGTTCGAGTTGGGCGCGGCGCGACCCGTAGCGTGCCAGGAACTGTGGGCGCGGCTCGGAGTGCGTCAGGTTCAGACCGCCCTTGCCCGCGATCAGGAACTTGCGTCCCACCGAGGGCATGGAATCATACAGGTCAATGTGAACGCCGCCTGCGCTGATGACTTCTGCCGCCATCAGTCCTGCGGGTCCGCCGCCAATGACTGCCACATGCTGGGAAAGTTTCATGGACAGATTATAAACTCACCTTACGCATCGTCCCGCAAGTTTTCTGCCGAAGCTCATGTGAACCGCCCAAACCTGCGGGACGTTCTGCGTAAAAGAATAAACTCCCGATTGGGGATCGGGAGTTTATGGGGCAGCGCGGTTATGGCCGCCATCCAACCGAGATCGAACTCAACGTATCATTGCCAATTGTATTATCGCTCAGGTTGTTATCATTATAGTTGAATGTTTCGCAGGTTCCTGTCAGGTAATTATTCTGGCAGAGGCTGGCCTGTACATTCGAGCCGACCTGGATGGATGATACTCCGTTATCAGGCAGGTTGAAGGCGTTGGCATTGTTGTAGTCACCGACTTCGAGGGTTTGGCATGGCGCTTGGAAATCAAAGTGCATGAAGATGGTTACCTGGTTTGGGCCTGGCGAGCAGGAATTGGTCAGCGGTTCGACGCGGATGGAAGACACAGTATCGTTGCCAATGGTGTTATTTGACAAGTTCGGGTGATGGTTGGGCACCGGGACAAACACACCGCAGGTGCCATTCAGCCCGGGATCGGAACACAGGTAAGCGCGCACCTTGGTTCCAACCATGACGGATGAAATTGAATCTTCAGGCATATCTATCTGTGTGGAATTCACGTAGTTTCCTATCGGAAGCACATTCCAGCGGCCCTGGAAATCGAAATCCTGGAAGACCCAAATCTCGTCTGGCGCGGGACCCAGTTGAAGCATGGATAAAGGCGCTGGCGGGTTATTCATTGCATAGCGGGCGGTTAGCGGTTTACCGGCGTTCTCCGCACAGGAAATAATCAGATCTTTGTGTTCATCATCTCGAACATCGTTTGCCAAATCCCAATCTTTGTGGGCATTCCCCTTGACACTACTCAGCTGGGTTGTTAATTTGTTCCACCAGGTGCTGTCGCTCTTGGCCAGGGCGGGTTCGCGGTCAATGTAGATGGCGTACTCGATGGATGCCTCAACCCAATCCTTCGCATCTGCTGCTTTATTGGCTTTTTCCAGAATATCCGAATTCGATGGTTTGGCTTGGGGAGCATTGGCGCTGGCGGGTTGGGTTGCCATGAAGAGCAGGTTCAGTGTCAACAAGATCAGGATGGCAATGTTCAGCCAGTTGGGTGATTGGTCTTTTCTTTTCATTTCCGGTTTCCTTTCTCTCACTATGGGAATTCCATTGTGGGTAGCATGGTAGGAGTAAGAAGAAAACGCTCAGGATCCTCGAGCGTCGTCACGGGCATTGGAGTGGAGAGGTCGAGCGTTTGCAGTTCGACCTGGCTGCCGATGTACATGGGGGCATCCTGTACCTGATATACATCCTGCTTCACGATGGTGGTAAACATCAGTACTGTGCCCAACACCACAAGAATGATGCCGGGCGAGGCGCTTTTCAAGGAAATATCAACGCCGGTGGCCTGCCCTGTGATCTCGGTGGCCGGTTCACGCAATTTCCCCAGGACGAATGAAGCGCCGACCAGGGCGAGGATCATGCCGGTGATGAATCCCAGGTAGCGGATCCACAGGCCGGCCATCAGGGCGACGCTGGCCTGGTGATAACGACGCTGTACCACGTAGGATTCCATCCCTGCCAGAATCTCGATCCTGCGGGCGGCCAGTTTATCTTCAAAGGTTATTGCGTTTGCGACCAAATCATTGCCAGGGGAGGGGCCGACGTTTACGGCAGGGTATTGCAGAATGCTCCAGTGAAGATATGCCATCTGTACCAATGTGGCTGCAAAGAAGAACAGGGTCAACCCCACCAGTAATCCTCCCATGATAGGCAGGAGCCGTTCCTGCCAACGCACTATCGTGGGCTTTGCTCGTCGCTGGACAGGCAGTTTCTTTTTGGCTTCAGAGTTCGGCGCGGTGTTTTTTGCCATTATTCCTCCGCCATTGTGAAATCACGCGAAAAACAAAAATGCGTTGAACAGGGGCATGGGCCAACCATGTTCAACGCAAGCTCATTTATATCGCTTCCATTCTAGCATTTTCCCGATATAAAAACAACGCCTTTGCTGCTTGATCTCAAATGGGAATTACCTGGCATGGACGCCAAGCCGATCATCATCGAGTTCCTGCCGCGCCGACCAATCCGCCGGCCGGAATGGTCTCACAAATTGATGAAGACTTATTGGAACAAAGAAGCCGGTTGAATTCGGGCCGCGCCTTTGGACGGTAAATCTGCATCCGCCGGTTTTCTATTCCATCAGTGACTTCACTGCAAAAAGGGTCTCGTCCACGAAGGACACGAAAATTTTTTTTGAAAACCTGCTTCCTAAAACTGTAATTTCGAGAACAAAAAATTCAAAAATCTTCGTGGACTTCGTGCCCTTCGTGGAAAACAGGCTTTTTGCAGTAGACTCATACGTGCATGTTGCAAAAAGACAAATAGCCGATATGGACTAAAATGGCCGAACGTTTAATCAAACTGGTTTCCACACGGTATAATATTTTCGGGTATGCCTGATCTACTCGCCTCCCTTCAAAAATACGATCTCGGACACCTGAATATCGTGGCAGGGCTATGGGGACTTGAACTGGATTCCAATGAGGCGGACGCGGCCGCCGAGGAACTGACCGCTTCTCTCCTGGACCCGGAGTTGGTCGCTGAGGTAACCGAGGCGCTTTCGCCTGAATCCCGCACCGCCTTTGACGCGCTGATCGCCAAAGACGGGCGCATCCCTTGGGCTGAGTTTACGCGCCGCTTTGGACAGATCCGCGAGATGGGTGCGGGCAAACGCGACCGGGAGAACCCGCACCTCAAACCCGCCTCTCCGGCCGAGAGCCTGTTCTATCGTGCCCTGCTGGCGCGAGCCTTCTTTGATACTGGCAAAGGTCCACAGGAATTTGCCTACATTCCTGAAGATTTGCTTGCCATTATCAACCGCGAAGCCGCCAAAAAATTGGCGGTCCCCTCGGCGCAAAGTGTTGCTCCCCTGGGGCGTCCTGCCTCTCCCGGCGAGCGCGGACGTGAGATCCCCTCAAACGATTTTATCCTCGATGATGCTGCCACCTTGTTGGCCGCGCTGCGAATGGGCAGAACGGACTACCGGCCGGAACCGCGATTGTATGATCTGCTTACCGCCGCAAAGTTGATCAGGAAAAATGAGCCGCAGGCCGAAGCGGTGAGAAAATTCCTAGAGGCGCCGCGCGCCGAAGCTTTGAAGCTGCTGACCGATGCCTGGATCGAAAGCGAAATGTTCAACGAATTGCGCCAAGTGCCGAGACTCCTGTGCGAAGGGGAGTGGAACAACCAGCCGCAGGTCACGCGCGAATTCCTGCTCAATTTGCTGGATGCAATTCCTGACGGCAAATGGTGGAGCCTGCCTGCATTCATCCGCGCAATAAAGGAGAAATACCCTGATTTCCAGCGTCCCGCCGGGGATTACGACTCATGGTTCATCAAACGCGAGTCGGATGGCTCCTTCCTGCGCGGCTTTGCCTGTTGGGATGAGGTGGACGGCGCCCTGATCAATTATTTCATCACCAGCATATTGCCCTGGCTTGGCATGGCAGATTTGGGGATGGTGAAAGAAAGCGGACAAGTGGCTTCTTTTCGTCTTTCGCCTTCCATTGAAGCGAAACAGGAAAAGGAAAAGATTGCAGTCTCTTCGAATGGCAAAGTGACCGTTTCACGCTGGGTTTCGAGGGCTGTGCGCTACCAGATTGCGCGCTTCTGCGAATGGGGCGAGGAAAAATCTGACGAATATCACTATCGTATTACTGCCGCGTCCTTGGCGAGGGCCAAAGAGCAGAAACTGAAAGTGGAGCAGTTGCTGGCTTTGCTGGCGAAACATGCTGCCGCCGGGGTCCCACCCGCGTTGGTGAAGATGCTCAAACGCTGGGAAGCTCACGGCACCGAAGCGCGGCTACAGAGCCAGGTTGTTTTAAAGGTCAGCGCCCCCGAAACCCTGGAAGAAATACGGAAATCGAAAGTTGCGAAATATTTGGGAGAGATCCTTGGCCCCACAACGGTCATCGTTAAAAACGGAGCCATCCAGAAAGTGATGGAAGCCCTGGCCGAACTGGGACTGCTGGCTGAAGAGTTCCAGGGGTAGGAATTCTCCAAAACAAACGATGACCGCCGGTTCATTCAGGTGGTCATCGTTTGTTTTTATCCTCGCCTCGAGCGGAGACGAGACGCAGAGTTTGCGGCATAACAGCGCTTCGACTGCGGGCCTCGATTACTCGACCCTCCGCTCAGCGCGAGGTTCTATTGCTTTTTATTATCCGTACCTGTTCATGAACTTTTCCATGCGGCGCAGAGCTTCTTCTATTTGTTCGTAGGCTGTGGCGTAACAGGCGCGCACAAACCCTTCGCCGCCTGGCCCGAACGAGCTGCCCGGCACGACGGCCACGTGCTCCTCCTCGAGCAGTTTCTGGGCGAAGGTCTCATCATCCATGCCGGAGGCCCGGATGTTGGGAAAGGCGTAGAACGCGCCGTGCGGCTCAAAGGTCTGCAGGCCGAGGCGGTTCAGTCCATCCACCAATAAACGACGGCGGCGGTCGTACTCGGTCACCATTTCCTGCACATATTGTTCTCCGTTCTGGAGCGCTTCCAAGGCCGCATCCTGGGCAGTGGTCGGCGCGGACATGATGGTGTACTGGTGGATGCGCACCAGTCCTTTGATGAGGTCGGCTGGTCCGGCTGCGTAGCCGATGCGCCAGCCCGTCATGGCATAGTCTTTCGAGAAGCCGCCCAGCAGGATGGTGCGCGCTTTGATGCTATCGCCCAGGCTGGGCACACACACGTGCTCGAAGTTATAAACCAGGCGGTCGTAGATTTCGTCCGAGATCAACAGCAGGTCGTATTCTTCGGCCAGCCCCGCAATTTTTGCCAGGGTCTCGCGCGTGGCGACCGCGCCGGTCGGGTTGCTGGGATAGCCGACGAAGATAGCTTTGGTGCGCGGCGTGATGGCGGCGCGGATGCGTTCCGGGTCCACCTGGAAGTCATCTTCCATGCGGGCCGGGATTTCCACCGGCGCGCCGCCTGCCAGGATCACCTCGGCCTGGTAGGAAACAAAACAAGGCGTGGGAATGATGACCTCGTCGCCCGGGTCCAGGATGGCGGTCATGGTCAGATACAGCGCTTCCGAAACGCCGACCGTGGCGATGATCTCGTTGACCGGGTCATAGGAAACGCCATATAAACGCTTCAGGTTGTCTGCAATGGCGCGTCTCAATTCCAATTTGCCCGAGTTCGATGTGTAATGCGTTTCGCCTCTTTGCAGCGACCGGGTGCCCGCCTCCAGGATGGGCTTGGGCGTGGTGAAGTCCGGTTCGCCGATGCCGAGGGAGATCACATCCTTCATCGTAGCCGCAATGTCGAAGAACTTGCGGATGCCCGAAGGTTTGAGTCCCGCCACACGTTTGGAAAGTCTTTGTACATTAGCCAATTCTTGCATCGAGCCTCCTTGATGGGTTCCGTCTGCCGGGGCGGCATCCGGGGTTAAATAGGTTGTACTTGCCATTCATCGGGAATCTCCCGATAGGTCAATTCAAAGACCAGGCCGTCGCTGGTCTTGACGCGAAAACCTTTTTCATTCGGTCCCCGCCATCTCGCCAGGATTTCGGCGATTTCATAATGCTGCCCGTTCCATGTAAGAGCCAGCGGACGTTCGGCATATTCAGAATCCGAGCGGCATTCAACAATATCCATAATTCTAGCGGTTTCGACTAAAAAAGGGTAGTGACATATTCGCTACCCTGAAATGACGGAACTATTATCGCCGATATTCAGCGAGGCTGCCTCTTTCTTGTTGGGCTGGCCTTTCACGGTGCAATTCCTGCCGATCAGGGAGTGGGTCAGGGCTACCTGTTCGATTTGGGTGCCCTCCTCGATGATGCTATCCCGGATCACGGCCTGGCTGATCTTGCAGTTCGGTCCGATGGACACGTTCGGCCCGATGACTGCCGCGCTGATCTGCGCGCTGGGGTGGATAAAGACCGGCGGTTCGATCCTGACCGTCGGCCTGTTCCCGTCTTCGGACGCGTTGGCCGCCCCCCGTTCGAGCAGGATGCGGTTCGTGTCCAGTGTGGCGTCAATCGTGCCGGTATCCAGCCAGGTGCTGATCGTTTCCGTCCGCACCTTCGCGCCGCCTTCGATCATGATCGAGATGGCGTCGGTCAGGAAGTATTCGTTTTTCAGCATGACACCGCGCTGCATCTGTTCCTCGATGGCTGCCAGCAGTCTCTCGCTGCTTTGGAAGTAGTAACAGCCGACCACCACCAGGTTGTTTTCCTTGGTCTTTGGCTTTTCGATGAAGCGTCTCACCCAACCGTCCGCGCCAAGTTCGGCCACGCCGAAACGCTCCGGGTCCGGGACGGGCATGACCCAGGCTACCCCGTCGGCTTTTTCGTTCGCCAGGAAGGAGAAATTGGTCTCCATGAGAGTGTCTGAAAAGCAGATCAGCATCCGGTCATGCAAATACTCACGCGCCAGCCACAAGGCGTGTGATTGTCCCTTCATCTCGGACTGGACAACAAAGTGGGCTTTAAAATCAGGATAATGTTCCTTGATAAAAGCGGGGATTTGCGACTCGCCCAACCACGGTCCCACAATGAAAACATATTCCGTGTTGGCCGGGTCGGGCAGGGTCTTGAACATATCCAATAAATGTTCCAGCGAGGTCTTGCCAGCCACACTGACCAGCGGTTTGGGCTTGCTCCAGGTGTGGGGACGCATGCGTGTACCCCAGCCTGCCATAGGGATGACGATCTTCAGGGTCTCAGTCAATGGGATCCTCCGGTTACAAGATGTACAAGTCTATTTTACCAAGAGTACCGCGACATTCATGTCGCAGGCGGGCGAGATGAATCTCGCGATACCGGAAACAGCGCCTCCAACCCGCGCCAGACATCGTCGCGCCAGGCGGTGTAACAGTGACCGCCGCCGAATTCACGGTACGTGACATCGTAACCATTGTCGCGCAAGATGGGTTGCAGGCGGCGGTTATCCTCCAGCAGGCCTTCGAGCCTGCCCGCATCCATCCAGATTTTGAGCCGGTCGCGGGCGCGCCCGTGGCGGATCAAGTCCACGGCAGCGAAATCGCGGCCCTCCGACCCGAACACCCCCGACTGGCTGATCACCTTGCCGAAGACCTCCGGCATCCGCAGGCCTGTATGAAAAGCCATCAAGCCGCCGAAGGAAGCGCCCAGCACTCCGTACGCGCCGGGATTCTTTTGGATGTTGAGCAATCTGAGGTGTTCCCGCGCCAGCGGCAGGATGACGTGATCCAGCCAGGCAATTGTCGCGTCGGAGCAGGCGTATTCGACGCCGCGGCGGCGTCCGCCATTCTGGAGCAAGACCATCGCCAGCGGGCGGATGCGGTTGGCAGCGATCAGGTTGTCCAGGATGACAGCCAACTTGCCGCGCCGCAGGTAGTCCCTGCCATCGTAGACGACCAGCAGCGGCACAGGCTCCTTGACCGGCGGCTGGTACAGATAAACTTCGCGGCGGCCATCGTCGGCCAACATCCAGGTCTCGACCACGCGGCGGGTGATGATGCCGTGAGGCACATCCCGGCGCGGCGCGGACAGCGGGGTCGGCGCGGCGTCTGGCATGTAGAAGAAATGGTTGCGGCTGCCCACGCCGTTATTGACGCTGTGCGGGTTGAACGGATCGGCGAAGCGCTGGCGGGTGTTCGGGTCGTAGAAGGCGTACTCGAGGTAGGCGTCGCGGGGCAGATTGAAGGAGGCGCGCCAGATCGGTTTATCGGAACCAGGCAAAGGGTCCGAAAAGAAGCGCAGCGGTTGGGGGCCGCCTTCCCAGTCGTGCAGGTCGTCAATCAAATGCGGGGCATGGTCTCCGATCCAGTAAAAGGTCACGCGCTGGCCGCCTATGAGGGGATTGCCTTCGGTATAGAGTCGGGTCAGGATATCTTTTTTCATGTCAGGAAAAGAATGGCAACGCCCGCGGCTGCCAGCAGGGTGCCGACAATGGCCTGCCAGCCGAGGTGTTCCTTGAAAAAGAAATGGCTGACGGGCAGCATGAAGATCGGCGAAAGCGAGGTGAGCACACTGGCGACGCCCACCTCGGTGTATTGGACGGCCAGCAGGGAGGAGGAAACGCCCAACACAGGGCCGATCAGCGCGGCGATTGCCAGTTGTTTGAGGGCAGAGGGATTCGCTTTCAACGCGTCAATGGTCTTGCCTACTTCCTTTTGTAGGAGGCTGAGCAGGCCGAGCGCCAGCGCCGCGGCCAACATACGGATGACATTGCCCTGGATGGGCGAGAAATCTCCATATAAGCCCTGCTTCGAGAAGACATAGCCGGTAGCCTGAAAGATGGCCGACAAAACGCCAAACAGGATTCCGATCAGCGAATGACGGGAAAATTGTGTTTTCCCATTGCCTTGTTCGAGGATGACCCACACGATCCCGGCCAGCGTCAAGCCGATGCCGATGATCTGTCCCAGGCGCAATGTCTCACCAAAAAAAGCCCAGGCTTCCAAAGCTCCAAAAATGGTCGAGAGGCTGAGCAGCAACATGCCGATGCGCGGGCCTACCACGAGATAAGATTGAAAGAGGAAGGCATCTCCCAATGCCAAACCGATCACCCCGGAGAGCGAAAGCCAGGTCCAGCGGTTGGCTGCGGCGTCGAACGGCAGGGGCAGGCGAAAGAGAACGATATTGAGGATGATGAGGTAAAGTAGCGCAAAGACGATGCGCGTCCGATTGGAAATCACCGAGCCAACCTGTTGCCCGGCGCGGGTAATAAATACAGCGTTCGCCGCGTAGAAAAAAGACGTGGCGATGCCGGCAATTTCACCGATGTAATTTGTCATGTCTATTTGCTGAAGGTGCCCATCAATTCGCCCTGTGCCAGGATGCGCCCTTTCATGGCCTGGAGCAGTTCGGACTTGCTCACGCCTTTGGAGAGAGTCAACATGCCATCCAGCGCGTACAGCTTGAAGAAATAGCGATGCGTGCCCGAAGGCGGGCAGGGCGCGCCATAACCCAGGCGGCCCCAACTGTTCGAGCCTTGCAGGTTGTTATCCAGTGAGACTGCTTCGTCCAGTCCGCGCGCCGAGGCGGGCAGGTTGAACACCACCCAGTGCACCCAGGTGCCGCCGGGCGCGTCGGGGTCGTCCGCGATCAAGGCAAAGGAACGCGTAGCCGCGGGCGGTTCGTTCCACGCCAACGGCGGTGAGATCGCACGCCCAATGCAGGAATACTTGGCAGGTATGGACTGCCCATTCGCAAAGGCTGTGCTGGTCAAGGATAGGGTCGTCAAGGATGGGGTCATATCCACCTCCTGGGTGGCGGGAGAAGTGCAGGCTGTCAGCAAAAGTAGCAGGATAATCAGTGCTTTTCTCACAGGTCTTCTCGCTTTGGTTTCGGGAATTGCAGAACTATTTCGCGCTACGATTATAGCTGTTTCGCAAAATGGACGAGGCGTTCTTCTTCGCTGTATCCCAGTTTCAAATGCGCAGCAATGCTGACCTCGTTTTCCAGCCAGGTATCCGAGGCCATTTCCTGGCAGCCTTTTTTGCGTGCCCAGTCTTCGGCGGCGCGCACCAGCCGGCCGCCGATGCCCAGACCGCGACAGTCCTCGTCCACATACCAGCCTTCGATGTAGCCGACGGGACTGGTCTCGCAGCCGTCGGCATATTTACGTGTCCCTGCCTCGAGAAAGCCGACCCGCCTCCCGTCGGCGAGAGAAGCGATGAACACAGCTTGATCGGGATCGGCCAGCATGGGATCCAGTTCCGGCTCGAATCCCTCCGCTGTGGCATAGGCCCACAACAGCAGGCGCATCCGCAGCCAGTCGGGTTTGTCTGCGGGGGTCGCACGATGAATTGATGCTTCCATGTCTCTCCAAATTTCAAAAAGGGGATGGCTTACTCGCCAAAGACAAACAGGTCGCTGAGGGACTCGCGGTTGAAGTTGTGGCGGATGGCGTCTGCGAAGATCGGCGCGACAGAAAGCACGGTGAGCTTTGGATTCCTTTTCTCGGGCGGGAGGTAAACCGTATCGGTGGTGATGATCTCGCTGATCTGGGGGACGGCAGCCAACCTTTCCAGGCCGCCATGGGTGAACACCCCATGTGTGCAAATGACCAATATATCTTCAATCCCTTCCTCGACGAGCACACGGCTCAACTCCAGGATGGAACCGCCGGTGGCGATCTCGTCGTCATAGACCAGGGCGCGCTTGTGCCCGCGCACCTGGTTGCCGACCAACCCGCTGATCTTGACTTCCGTATCCGAAATGCGTTCCTTGTTCCCGGCGGCAATGGGCAGATTCAGGGTCCTGGCAAAGCGCGCCGCGGATTTTGCCTGTCCCATATCCGGGGAGACGATGATCGCGCCGGAAAGGTCTCGCGCTTCCAGGTATTTCCTGAAGACGGGCCGGCTGCTAAGCGGATCGGTGGGAACGCCAAAGAAACCGTGCACCTGCGGCGAATGGAACATCATGCTCATCACGTGCGTGGCCCCGGCCGTCTTGAGCAGGTCGGCGACCAGGCGGGCCGTGATGGAGATGCGCGGCGCATCCTTCTTGTCTGAGCGGCCAAAGGAATAATAGGGGATAATGGCGTGCACTTCAGAAGCTGCAGCCCCGCGTGCAATATCGGTCATCATCAACAGTTCCATCAGGTGATCGTTGACCGGCTGCGAAAGCGATTGCACGATGTAGACGCGGCGGTAACGCATGCTGGCGCCCATCTGAATATAGAGATTGTCATTGCTAAAGCGCGTGATGTGAGTGCCATCCAGCGGCACTCCCAGTTCGGCGGCGATGTTCGCCGCCAGTTGTTGATTCGAACTCCCACAAAAAAAACGGACTTCCCCGGCAGGGATTGGTGTTGCGGTCATCCTGTCTCCTACAAAAGATAAATTGGGATTGCAGCCCTTTATCTTACGACGATTTTGCCGGAATTGAAAGTCCGTTTACGGAGTGCAAAATCTTCGGACTCCGCATCGAAACATTATTGGATGACCAGGCGGACGATCCAGGCCAGGATGAGCGCCCACACCAAAACGATCATTGCGCCACCCAGGGGATGCCAAGCGTTCGATTCGGACCCTCGGCCCGCCGCGCCGTTGCCCGGGCCTCATCCATCACCTGAGGCGGGATCAACTTCAAGGCCGGCGCGATCCCTGCCGGAACGAGGAGCAGGTCATCCAGGTAGCCCAGCACGGGAACAAAGTCGGGGATCAGGTCAATCGGGCTGAAGGCGTAGGCCAGCACCAGCGCGGCCAGTCCCTTTGCAATCCACGGCGTGCGCGGGTCGCGGAAGGCAAAATACAGAGCAATGGGTTCGGTTTTCAGGGCACGGGCGCGGGATTTTAATTGATCCAACATATCCGCTTTTGAGTTCCCGGAAAAGTAGAGGCCTGGGAAACCAGGCCTCTTGGGCTAACCTCCGCCGCGTTTGCTCAGGCGGTGATCGAGCTGCAGGACAGCCGTCTCGTGGGCCTCGATCCTCTTGAGGCTGGTGACGATCTCGGCCGCGTTCTTCTCTTCTTCGACTTGCTCGTTGATGAACCACTGCAGCATCACCTGCACTGGATAATCCTTCTCCCTCAGGGCCAGTTCGTATAACGCGTTGATGGAGGCGGTGATCATCGCTTCGTGGGCGGCCGCTTCCTCGAACAATTCCAGTGGGGAATTCCAGTTGGTCTTGGGCGCATCAATGGCTTTGAGCGATACTGTCCCGCCGCGTTCCAGCAGGAAGTCGAAGAACTTCATGGCATGCCCGCGCTCTTCGCCCTCCTGGATGCGCATCCAGTGGGCAAAGCCCGGCAGGTTCTTTTCCTCGA